>JAGLZJ010000210.1 GCA_023131555.1 Candidatus Bathyarchaeota archaeon
ACTTGTGGGCGCACCCTCTCGCTCCCTCAACAAGGGCATAGGGCGTATCATGGCCAGCCATCGCAGCAAAATTGTATTTCTGAACCAGATCCTTGACAAAGTGGTAACCAGGGTAGGGAAGAGTGTTCAGATCCTTGATGAGCGGTCTCGGCTTGTTGTGGATAATCTTTCCCTTGTGTCTGAAGGACATTCCTGCGATCTTAGCGAACTGTGACCTCTTATCAAGGTCTTTGACCAGTTCGCATAATGTCTCTTCCCCTTCTCCCCTAACGATCACGTCGATTTCAGGATACTTCTCCAGACTCTCTTGGGCTGTTACACTGAAATGGTGGCCACCAGTGACTGTGAGAACCTCAGGGCGTACTTTCTTGGCAATTTCAAAGGTTCGTAGGACCGAGTAGACATTGCATGTGGCAAAGGCACTTGCAGCGACAACGTCAGGACTGAATGCTTCGATCTCCTTCTCCATGTCACTCCAATGCACCTGTTGAGCCGGGCAATCCAGCACTTGTATCTCAACATTCTTGGTTTCTTTCTCAAGGTAGGCTGCAAGCTGAATTATGCTAAAGGGTGGTGGAAGATAGTCTCCCATCACAAACCAAGTGTCTCTAGGAGGTTCAATGAACAGGACTCTCATGGCGTTCTCCTCTAGTCAATAGCGTCTTTTCATGAGGTAATCCACAGGTTTATTAATTTTGGCAGGCTCCTGAATTTCAGAAAGAATAATCGCCTTAGGGAAAGCGTACGCAAGAATGAAATAAAACGGGGTCGCCCAAAATCTAATATTTAAATAGAAGCCTGTGAACTGAAGTGCCCAACCACTGTCATGGTCAAGAAGCCGATTTAGATGGGGACGCTTAAGAGAATCTTTTCAAATGAATACATGAAGTCGATAATTTTCCTTGCCATAGTTCTGGGAGCAATCGCAGTCTTCTGGTTCGGCATAAAAATGTACCTGAGGACAGAATACCCTCTGCTTGCCGTCGCTTCTGGAAGCATGGTGCCCACCCTGCAGGTCGGCGACCTCATTGTTGTACAGGGAGGATTGGAGGTAGACGACCTCACAGCCGCTTACGAGACTGGAGACATCATAGTGTTTAGAAAACCAGGAAACCCTGACGAATTAATCGTTCACAGAGCAGTTGAAGTTCGCAGCGCCGGCGACGACCTCTCTGTAATGACGAGAGGCGATCACAATAGCGGAGTAGACCCCTGGCAAATCTACGACAGCCATTTAGTTGGAAAAGTCGTGTCATCGATTCCCATTGTTGGGCACATCCCCTTGTTCGTTCATTCCACACAGGGGATGGTTCTAATCGTTGTGCTGATTGGCGTTCTCATCGTTCTCGAATTCATAATACCATCCAAAAAGAGCAAGACAGAACCCGAACCTGCAGAGATGTCGGAAGAAGAAGATCAACCAGCCACTCCTTCTCCGACTGAATCATAATCCTACTCAACATATGTTTACTATAAGCTCAGAGAACCTAGTCGACTTGTGCGCGTGCGTCGAATTCGCGCATTGATTAAAGCACAAATTTATCGATGATCTTCCTCTCTTGTTCCCCCGTTATCTCGGCAATGACGGAGATGTATTTCTCTAATTCTGTGTTCTTAATTCTTGCTTTGAGCAATTCATCTATCTGGAATATTCCCGCCGAGTTCGACATCCTTATCTTTATCAGTATTGGCTTCTCGGTGCCTTCCGAGATCTCAACCTGCTCAATTGAAAGGGCTGAGACGGAGTGGATGTCAACCTTACCCGATTCAAAGGGAATTCTCGCCCGCCCTTGCTCCATGTCGAGAGCGTCAGCAACACG
>JAGLZJ010000211.1 GCA_023131555.1 Candidatus Bathyarchaeota archaeon
ATAATAGAAGAGTATATCATAGGAGCCAAATTCAACGCTAACTACTTCTGGTCTCCCATCACCGATGAAATAGACCTCTTAGGGTTTGACAGAAGAATACAGACAAATCTTGACGGCGTCTTAGATTTACCCGCTGACGAGCAGCTGGAGGCACGAGTTCCAACGCAAAACGTCGAAATAGGGCACACAGGCGTCACTATGCGAGAATCACAAATAGAAAAAATACTGAAGGCTGGAGAAAAGTTCGTCAACGCCTGCAGAGAAGAATATCCTCCGGGGATAATCGGCTTGTTCGCTTTGCAGGGAGCCATCACGAAAGATTTGGAGTTTTGTGTCTTTGACGTGAGCCCAAGAGTACCGGGGTGTCCTTGTGTAGAGCCCACATCTCCCTACATGAAGTACAAATACGGCATAGAAGTCGGTCCAGGCAGAAGGGTCGCCATGGAGATCAAGCAAGCCATTGAAGAAAACAAACTCGAGATGATCGTCACGTGATAACAAGACAGGAAATAACGGAGATTCTCAGAGGATATGAACAAAGACAGATCACAATAGGCACTCTCGGGTCGCATTCAGCGCTGAACATCTTCAAAGGCGCAAAGGAAGAAGGCTTCAGAACAATCTGTATCTGCAAGAAGGATGCTGAAATAGTCTACAAAAGGTTTCCACTTGCAGATGAAACCATACTCGTTGAGGACTTCAATGAGCTTTTGAGTGACAACCTCCAGCAGAGATTAAGGCAGAAAAACACGCTCTTGATTCCACATGGCTCTTTCAATGCTTACATTGGAGCGGGAAGAATAGCAGATGAATTACGTATTCCGCTATTTGGCAATAGGGAACTATTAGGTTGGGAGACTGACAGAGAAAAACAGAGAGAATGGCTACAGAGGGCTGGTTTAACTCTACCAGAAGTCTTCAATGACCCGAATGATATCAGCGGATTGGTTATCGCGAAGTTTCCCGGCGCAAAAGGCGGAAAAGGCTACTTCCTTGCAGATTCTCCTGAATCCTTTCATGAGAAGGCTGAAGACATGATCAGAAGAAGACACCTGAAGAGAGAAGAGCTGGAGAACATACACCTCCAAGAGTACATTATTGGAGTAAACGCTTATCCCCAATACTTCCATTCACTACTCAGAAAAGAAGTTGAGCTCTTAGGAATAGACAAACGATACGAGTCGACGGTTGATAGCATAGGAAGGATACCTGCAAGAGAACAGCTAAGAATCACTTTGAACCCCACTTATTCAATCGTTGGCAATATTCCGATAACCTTGAGAGAATCACTTTTACCGCAGATTCTCAGGATGGGCGAAGACGTAGCAACAGTATCAAAGGACGTGGCACCTCCTGGAATAATAGGTCCCTTTTGTCTGGAGACTGTTATCACCGATGACATGAAGATTTATGCGTTTGAAATATCTGCCAGAATAGTTGCTGGAAGCAATGTAGGCATCGGCACTTCTCCATACGCCTATCTAAACTATGGCGAAGGAATGTACATGGGCAGAAGGATTGCCAGAGAAATAAAACTCGCAATCAAAAACAACAAACTTGAAAAAACCGTCTATTAACAGTCTCCCATCCCCCTCTCCCATTTTTGTGCGTCCGCATTTCATGTCCAAATGATGCACGCGTGAGTGTATGCCCGTTGATGGTGCATGCATGTCTGCCAAATAGACACATCTTCTAAGCAGATAGTTTTATTCGAAGCAACAGCAGCTGGAGATATCACCCGATTTAATCCCGCATAATCCCTTTTTTTCCGGAAATCCATGATCATGATTGCTGATATGGCTACTAGAGTGACTGTTG
>JAGLZJ010000212.1 GCA_023131555.1 Candidatus Bathyarchaeota archaeon
TCTGTGTCAGATACCAAGGCTGATAGATTGGGGCCACTCAAGCGCAGGATAGCCCTGTGCTGAACAGTATTCGTGAAAAGTATGTTTCCAACTTCAGGAGGATCCATCTTGATCGTCTTCTTGATGGTATCCGTCAGCTCGGATGCTTCCTCACTGGTTATTCTCCCGGCTCTACGATCCAGCACTTTCAAGTCTGTGTCAACTGTAGCGAAGTTGCACCGAAAAGCCAAGTCGTTTGGTAGAATGTCAACACCGGATCCGATTGCTTCAAGGGCGCCTCTTCCTGTGTAAGTCTCAATTACATCATAGCCCAAGAGAGCAAGATGAGCGGTATCGCTTCCCGGTGGAATCCCGGGAGCAATCACATCCATTATGCCACATATGCCCAAGTCTGCAATCTGATCGAGGCTGGGTAGATCGGCTGCTTCAAGAGGGGTTTTCCCCTTCAACTCTTTTAGAGGAACATCGGCCATCCCGTCAGCAATGACTAGAACTGCCTTCACAGAAAGACCTCCAACACACCTTTCTGCTAACAGAATGAAACGGATCACTATTAGAATTATCGTCTTTCGCCAGAGTGTTTAGGTGAGCTTCATAGTGAAGCAGTCAGTTCAAGAACCTTCATTTTTATCTGGTCAAAGATTCTCGTCGTGTGACCGTGGGGTAGAAAGTACGGGTCATCGATGTTCCAAACAACAATTCTCTCCGCGCACTCGGGGCATTCGGCTAAAACGATCGTCTTGTGTCTGGGTTTCATGGCGACGATCAGATCGTAGCTGATGAGGTTCTTTCGCCTTAGATCTTCTGGGGCGCGTTTCAGGTATCGGAGGGCTGCTTCGCCCTTCAGATACTTCTTGGTAGCTTCTGAGATAGGTATTGCTGGATCGGTTCCAGCAGAGTCCGCTTCTACTGTAGGACCGAGTTTCTTGAGCAAGGCTTCAGCTACAGGGCTTCGATAAGCATTCCCTGAGCAGACGAAAAGAACCTTCATTTGAGCCAACTAGTCTAGACCAACTCCATATAAATCTTGTAGACGCCCCTGTGAATGCTGTTTCAAAGTCGCTGACGCATTTGATCCTTCTTCTTTCTCAGTTCGCTGAACAGTTCCTTGCCAATGGTGGTCTCTATTCTATTCTCAGAGTCACTCCAGAAGGTCTCAAGCTTATCACGCTCAAAGCCTGCTTCCTCGTATTCTAAGGCCTGCATTACCATCTCTATCCTGTCGATGTCCTTCGCTAGGACAGCTTCAGGAGTCTTGTGGTCTTCAAACTCTCGCCAGAGAAGAAGATAACGTTTCTCCAAGTCACCTGGCAACATGGATAGGAGTTTTTTGATTGCAGTGCGCTCCATCTTCTTGACTTCTAAAGGACCAGTGCGCTCCTTAGCAAGGGAATCGTAGTCGCCGGTAAGAGCTTCCTGTACATCGTGGAGAAGCAGCATTCGAATGAGCTTATCAGTATCCATCTCTGCTTGATCCCCTAAACACATAGCTAGGACTGCACACCTGAAACTGTGGTCAGCGACCGACTCTGCGTCCTCAATGTTTACGTTGGTAGCCCAACCTGATCTCTCAGTTGATTTCAATCGCCCCACGTATCGTGTGAATTTAAGCACGTCTTGAATAATCACTGATGGTGGTCTCCGTGCAGGAGACTCTATAGGTCATCACAGAAAAGATGTTTTCGTTCCAGGACTCTTAATACGGTCCGTTTTCGTGGGCGTGTGAGTGTGCAGGATTGGCGCGGTATATTTATGTTCTAGAAAAGACATCTATATTATATCTGGAGAAGACATGAGTTCTAATTTCCTTTCGAAAA
>JAGLZJ010000213.1 GCA_023131555.1 Candidatus Bathyarchaeota archaeon
GAGAAAATCCTTTCCATTATCTAAAGTCTGCATGCACATGTGTGAAACTGCGAGAACTACGTGAGGGGACAAAACATAAGTAGTACTGACTTGGCAGATCGACGATTCGGTGCTAACATGCGCGCTCTAGTAACAGGTGGTGCTGGTTTTCTAGGAAGCCATCTCTGCACTTCATTGGTGAGAAGGGATTGGACTGTGACAATCCTGGACGACTTCTCCGTTGGCTCAAGAGAAAACATTCACAATCTTATGAAAGAGAATCCGGGAAAAGTCGCAGTAATTGAAGGCGACTGCAGAAACCCGAGCACAGTCAAGAAAGCGCTGAAAGACGTGGAAACACTCTTTCATTTCGCCGCGAACCCAGAAGTCCGCCTCGACCGCAATGATCCCGTGACGTGTTTTCAACAGAACATCTACTCAACTTATTCAATGCTTGAAGGTATGAAATCACATCCGGACGTTGACAGAGTTGTCTTCGCTTCTTCGTCCACAGTATACGGTGAACCTGAAACAATGCCGACTCCGGAAGACTACGGACCTCTAATGCCGATATCTCTATACGGTGCCTCAAAACTTGCCAGCGAAGCATTGGTAACCGGCTATGCTCACACCTTTGACAGAGACGCAATCATACTGAGGTTAGCTAACATTATCGGACCAAGGAGTCAACATGGCGTAATCTCCGATTTTGCAGAAAAGCTCAGGCGTAACCCTGAGCAGCTGGAGATTCTGGGGGATGGAACCCAGGAAAAATCCTACCTTTACGTGACAGACTGCATAGCAGCCATCGAAGCAGTATGCGAGAAACCCCAAACTAACGTGGCTCTATACAATGTGGGCTCTGAAGATCAGGTGAAGGTGACCAAGATAGCTGAAATTGTCGCCGAAGAAGCAGGTCTCACAAACGTGAGCTTCAACTACACTGGTGGCGTAGATGGGGGAAGAGGCTGGAAAGGCGATGTCAGGAAAATGCTCCTTGATGTGGCAAAACTGAAGTCTCTCGGATGGACGCCTCAACTCAGCAGTGAAGATGCAGTGAGAAGAACAGCCTCCGACCTGATGCATCCTACAACATGAAACCGTTCACGCCTGTCTTTGGATCATTCGCGGTTGAACATGGAGTTGTCAATGGATTTAATTGAGAATTAAAAGGCGAAAAGACCATTCCCGTGCTTTTCAGAGCCAGAAAGCAAAAACTAGCCTTCCAGAACTAAGAAAGTTTTAAATACGAACTCCTCAGAAACCCCAAGCCTTGGAGTTATTAAATATGGCAAGAAAAACACAATTCATAGGGTTAACCATACTCCTCATGATTGCTCTAGTGTTATGCATCTCAGACATCCGATTAGTACGATCTGCCGGAACTGTCTACATCAGAGAAGACGGAAGCATTGATCCTCCAACTGCCACAATCTCTACAATCGACAACATCACGTACACACTCACCGATAACATAATTGACTCAATCGTGATCGAGAGAGGTGACATCATTCTTGATGGTGCAGGATTCATGCTTGAAGGTGACGGAACAGGAAGCGGCGTACGTCAAACAGGCCTAAACAACATCACCATACGAAACCTGAACATCAACGGCTTCTACTTCGGCATCTACCTTGAAAACGCATCAGCCTGCTCAATCCTGAACTCAAACATAACTGCAAACATCTACGACGGTATCTACTTGCTTGAATCTCCTCAGAACACGATCTCACTCAACAACGTGTCCAGCAATGGCAACGATGGAATTAAGCTATGGAACTCTTCTTGGGGAAACATCGTCTCTG
>JAGLZJ010000214.1 GCA_023131555.1 Candidatus Bathyarchaeota archaeon
AAGGGGAGAACTCAGAAACGAGATCTCACTGGTCCTTTCGGAGATCGAGAGACATGGCCCGCTCTCAGCAAAAGAGCTTCAAGAAAGAAAGCTAAAGCGAAAATTAGCTACCCGTGTTCTGAATCTGCTCTGGGACTTGGGAGAACTTATGATCCACCACAAGGATGGCAACGCACGATACTACGAGCTTACCGAGCGTGTTCTTCCATGTAACGAGGAACTTCCAAGCTTCGAAGAATATGAGAACTTCATGACAAGGAAATACATGAAGGCATACGGACTCGTCGACATCCGAGACTGGCGATTTGGATGGCTATCAATGAAAGCGCCTCAGCGAAGAAGCGTAGTGTCAGAGATGCAAGAAAACGATGAGCTGACCCCGGTGAAGGTCGAGAATGTGAAACACGTGTACTACGTCTTGTCAGAATACTCAGAGCTTCTGGAGATCCCGAGTGAACCAATGGATGTGTATGTTCTGCTAATTCCACCTTTGGACAACCTGCTATGGAATCGCAGACTTCTCTCAGAAATCTTCGATTTTAACTATTCATGGGAAGTATACAAAGTTCCTGAAAAGAGAGTTTACGGATACTATGTTATGCCTATAATCTCTGGAACGAACTTCGTTGGGAGGTTGGATCCGAAGCTTGACAGGAAAAACAGGAAATTGCTCATCAACTCAATCGTGCTGGAGAAAACGGGTGAAGAACTCAACTTCCTAGGTGGACTCGCTGAAACACTGCGGAGGTTTCAGAAGTTTCACAACGCGCTTGAACTCGTCATAGGTAAAACGGAGCCAGCAGAATTGAAGGAGAACCTCCTGAGTCAGTTGAGGAGAACTTGATCTAAGGGTTGATATCGAGTTAGTTCATAACAGTCTGTTAGGTGGTAGACCTAACATTGCGAAGGCGGGATTGAGGTATAGAGATGAGTGAAGAACTATTGGTGGTTGACAGGAGCGATTGGCGGAAGTGGCTGAGCCGAAATCACGCTACGATGAAAGTAGTCTGGCTGGTTTACTTCAAGAAACACACAGGGAAACCCGGAATTCCCTACGAAGATTCTGTTGAAGAAGCACTATGTTTTGGTTGGATAGACAGCTTGGTGAAGCGAGTGGACGATGAGAAGTACATCCGGAAGTTCTCTCCTAGAAAAACCGGAAGCACATGGTCTGAAACAAACAAGAAACGAGCAGAGAAGATGATTGCTGAAGGAAAGATGACGGAGGCAGGGATGGTTAAGGTTGAGGAGGCTAAGAAGAGTGGCGAGTGGTTCAGAAAGACTCCATCCAAGAAGGAGCTCGTAGTTCCACCGTTCATCCAAGAGGCATTGAATGGCAACCAAAAGGCTAAGGAGAACTTTAACCGGCTAGCTCCAACCTATAAGCGACATTACATTGGATGGATAACAAGCGCTAAGAGGGAAGAGACACGCGTTCGACGCCTTGAGGAATCATTGGAACTTCTGGAGCAGAATAAGAAACTCGGTTTGAAATAAGTGTAATCGAATGGCACGCATGAAAGACTACTGAGGTCTCACCCTAGGGCAGCCTCACGTTGCGCGCGCAGATGTTGCACAATCTCAGAATGCAGGTCAACCAAGCCATTAGCAGGAGTCAAGACGATCAGGTCTCATTCCAAAACGTTGGCGTCCCGCTCATTCGTGTATGAATGGTAATTCTCAAGCCTTGTTCCCTGATAATTCTTCAAGGAGTGGTTTGATGTCCGCAGGGCTTGATAGAACATTGATTCCATGCATTCGTCTTAGTTTCTGCGTGTTCTG
>JAGLZJ010000215.1 GCA_023131555.1 Candidatus Bathyarchaeota archaeon
ATTGTCCACCTTGAGATCGGCGAACCAGACTTCGATACTCCGAAGAACATTAGAGACGCAGCCATTAAGGCATTAAACTCAGGCTATACCCATTATGTTCCTGCTGCAGGTATCCCTGAACTCCGATACGCGATTGCCGAACACATTTCCAAGACGAGAAAGATCGATGTACGACCTCAAGAGGTAGTAGTTACACCAGGTGCCAAACCAATCATATTCTTCTCAGTGCTTGCCTGCGTTGAATTCGAAGACGAAGTGATGTACCCTAACCCAGGATTCCCAATCTATGAATCAATGATTAACTTCATCGGAGCCAAAGCTGTACCCATGCAACTCAAAGAAGAGAACGACTTCGCTTTAGACACTGAAGACATCCTCAGCAAGATCACAGACAGGACGAAGATGATCATCCTGAACTTCCCAGAGAACCCTACAGGGGGGGTACTCACCGAAGAGAACCTTGAAGCGATAGCCGATAAAGTAAAGCATAGACGCGACCTCATCGTGATCTCTGACGAAGTCTACAGCCGGATCATCTACGAGGGAGAACATAGGAGCATTGCATCTCTGCCTGGAATGCAAGACAAAACGGTGCTGATTGATGGCTTCTCCAAGACCTATGCGATGACTGGATGGAGGCTGGGTTACGGAGTAATGCCGGAACACCTGGCTCAGAGAATCGCGCAGCTAATGATAAACTCCAATTCATGTACCTGTGCGTTCTCTCAAATGGCTGGAGTCGAAGCTTTGACTGGACCCCAGAATGAAGTTGAGAAAATGGTTGGCGAATTCAAAAGGAGGCGTGAAACCATAGTTTCTGGTCTGAACAAGATCGACGGCATCTCCTGCAAGAAGCCAAAGGCAACGTTCTACGCATTCCCAAACGTGCAGAACGTCAAAATGCCCAGCAAAGAACTACCCGGCTTCCTGCTTGAGAAAGCAGGCGTAGCCACATTGGCTGGAACATCCTTCGGTGCACATGGTGAAGGCTACGTGCGGTTCTCTTTTGCCAACTCAATATCAAACTTAGAGAAAGCTTTGACAAGGACGAATGAAGCACTCAGCAACCTCTAGCATCTGAAGGCTGAGCGGTCGCAGCTGCGAACTCACCTGCCTTCGTGAGTCTGAGCACGCACGTCGCATTATCTGAAGGTGAAAGAGAGAAGAAAATTACTTATTGTTTCCTTTGAATTATCAGTGTTGATAATCAATGAGGAAAATTGTACAAGCTGAGAACACACCAAAACCTTTAGGAGCATATAGTCAAGCAGTAAAAGCTGGCAGATTCTTATTTGTATCTGGTCAATTGGGCATTGACCCTGAAACAGGAAAATTAGCTTCAGACAATATAACAGAACAAACCCGAAAAGCCATGGAAAATATTAAAGCAATACTTGAAGCTGAAAACTATAGCTTAAATGAGGTTGTTCAGACAAATGTATATCTCTCATCAATGAAACAGTTCAACGATTTTAATCATGAATATGAAAAGCATTTTGACAAGGAACCTCCCGCAAGAGTTACAGTTGGGGTGGAGTTGGGACTTGGTGCTTTGGTGGAAATTTCAGTAATAGCATATAACGAATAAGAATGCGATCCTAATTTCATGAGGCAGATGCGTGCTCGTTCCAGATGCGCGCGCATATACCCGGGAATGATGCTACCATCACTGTTGACTGAGAATCTAGAATATCGTCAAGGCTCTGTGCTCTCCGTAGACGTCTTTGAGAACATTGCAGACCTCTCCGATTGTTGC
>JAGLZJ010000216.1 GCA_023131555.1 Candidatus Bathyarchaeota archaeon
TCCTATGGCGTCTAGAACCTGATCGAAGGTGGAACGTAAGTAAGCCACGTATTTGTCCACGTCGACTTCGCTGTCCGTTGTGTACTGCACCGGCATCACGCTGATCGATTCCTTTTTCCCCCGGACAATCATCTCCCGTGGTTTGATTTTAATGAAGCTTACCCGATCACCAGCTTTCATCTCAAACTGCTTGTCCTTCAGAATTCTTGCCGCCATCACATGTTGCGGGGTCGTTTTCCGATAGCTCTCAGGTGAAGCTCCTAGACTGACGTGGAACGCTAAGTCGCTTAGAGCGTCCCATTCTTTTCTTCTGAGTTTAGTATAGCGGTCTAGGACGGTTCTCTTGATGTCCTTCTTTGCCGTGTCAAACTCCAGCGACGATGTGACTCTGCCGAGTCTCTCCTTCATCTCGTTGAATGCGTCCTTGATAAATCTTGGAATATGCTTTTTCTTTCCTGTCATGCCTTTAACATCAACGCTACCGTCCATGAGAACACCGAGATAATTCTTCTTTCGAGAGCTAAAGACGGCATAACGATATTCCTTGTCGACATCCAAGCCAATCTTCAACTCTTTCTCAGACCACTCAGCAAGCTCCTTGATGGATTCTTCAGATGGATTCTTCAGAAAAACGCTGTCTGTGTCACCATAGAGCACCTGGATGTCCAAGTCCTTGGCTTTTTTCACTATTGAGGTGATCAGATGGCGTCCGATTGCAGCTGTGGCCTCAGCCAGAGGAGGACAGTAGAAGTCAAACGATTCTGCTCCGAAGACTCCGTAGCTTGCATTCAATATGACTTTCATTGCTTGTTGAACTACGTTGTACCAGTTACGCTGATCGGGTGGTAAGGTTTCGTCTTTTGCTTTGAGTTTATACCAGTTCACTCTCAGGTCTCGTAGCGAACCGATCAGCAGGCTTTCCAGACTCTTCTCCTTTTGACAGATCCAATGAGGAGTGCCTGGGACTAGATTGCTCTTACACTCTTCGTGTGAGCAGAGCATTGTCTGATATCCAAGATTCCATACTTTGATGATGGAGGGATACAGGCTGGGGAAGTCCATGACAGCCACATGGAAGTGAACTCCTGGAACCGGCTTGACAACGATTGCGCCCTTGTACTTCTTGCCTTTGATGATTGCTGTTGTGGCAGTCTCACCCTTTAACGCCAGAATGTCAGACGCGTTGGGAATTAGCCAACCGAGTCTGCGATGTTCAAATTGAAGAAAACTTCTTATCCAGCGGGAGACTCCTTGCCTACTGACGTCTTCCATAGGCATTTTGCTGATTCGACTGAGTACAAGGATCAGCTTCATAGAGAGGTTGTTACTGAAACTGGTCAGCTCATAGGTGATTTCGGAATCGCGAAGGCAGTAGCGCGCCAGCTCTAGGTAGTTCAGTTCAGCGAAAGTTTTCTCAAGTTTCAGTTTAGGAAGATTAATCAGCGCCTTCCCAACCGCATCGAGGGTGACGTCCTTATACTTGCTGCTGAAAGCATAGATCTGGATTGAACGATTGTAGAAGAACTTGTAAAGGTCTATATGGACTCCGCTCTTGAGTAGGCAGACTCTGCGTCGAACTTCAATAGGGATCTCATGGTCGGGGATGCCGAGTTTCTGCGCTCGATGTGCCAGGTAGCGCAGGTCGAAATCGTCACCATTGAAGGTGATTAGAAAAGGGTAATCCCACAGAACTTCGAAGATCGCTTCGATCAAATCTTTCTCAAATTCGAAGAATCTTGTCTCATTATCAGG
>JAGLZJ010000217.1 GCA_023131555.1 Candidatus Bathyarchaeota archaeon
CAACCTTTGGTGACCTCTATTATGTTAGAGTCTAACCAATTGCCCAGAGCGTTAATTAACCTTTCTTGCGTACCCACGAGAACCGTGTGTGTTGAAAGACTCTGCTATTTAGTGCGTTCAGTGATCATCTATAGCCTGCTTTTTCTAAGAGCGTCCTTGCTGAAGCACATGCTGGCGAAGAAGATGGGAGCTCCAATATGGATTTCCCCTTTAGAACATAGCTCTCAACATTCTTGTCGTAGGCGATCTTGCCGAGATACTGCTTCATCCGTCCCTGCACGGTCTCTTCAAGTTCGGTCGGAACTCTGTGACCGGCTATAACGTAGAAGTTGCTGAAGACTATGCCAACTTCTTTGGCGATTTTTCGCGCTCTCTCTACGTGTTTGAATGATTTCTGTGATGGACCAATTATGTCGAAGATGTCGTCAACTTGAGTCGTTATTCTTCTGTTTAGGTGTTCCAATCCGCCTGGCGAATCTATAAGAACATATCTGTAGTTCTTTGTGAGGTTCTCCAAAGCCTTCTTGAGAGCTGCGTCGGGGAGACAGTAGCAGCCTTCGATGAACTTGGTGCCTACTGCAATCAGGTCAAAGAAGTTTCCTTCGTATAGCCCCTTTTCCCAGATCCTACTCTCTATTCTCTCAGACGGTGGAACTCCAACAGTTGTTCCACCCTTTTCGAGGAACGTTTCCATCATCAATTCAGAAATGGTGTTCTTTCCTTCGTCACTAAGGTCGATGCCGACCATTTCAGCCAGGTTCTGATCAGGGTCTACGTCCACGAGTAGCAGCGGTGTAATTCCGCTTTCAATGAAGTGTTTTACAATGAGGGCCACAAAAGTTGTTTTTCCGGTTCCACCTCTGCCCATTGTGACGATTCTTTTCATGTGATTTGCCTGCCAATGATTTCCAGACCACATTCTTATATCTTGTGCGCGTAGTTTTACATCTGTTGCGCCTACTCCGATTCGTACTTAAGAAAACACTCTTTATGTCTGCTTATACCCTTGCTTATCTCCTCGGGCTCTTCAATCAAGAATGTGCACCAGCTTAGGAACTGAAAAATGGATGAAATCCACCAAGATCACACTGCGAACATCCATTTACACCACAAATCCTTGGGGTGCTTATCCGGTGGGCAAACCAAACAGTTTACTTCCACTTTTGAATTCAAAGTCTTCGCAAAATTCCTGAGATATCCAAACCGCACCTTTTTACATGGGAACTCGCACAGTCCTTTGCTCAGACGAGCTTCTTGAGTCCTACACCTATCAATGCTCAGAGTGACCCGTTTATCACCGATATCTATAGTTTTGAAAGGTTGGTCCATTGCCCAACTGGACTTTCGCAGAAGACGAATGATTGTTGCCAAGTCTGGATTTTCGCCAATTTTGAACAACCGCTGCAAGCTCTTAGCTTCGATTGCGGCCATAGTCTCCCAAACACCTGCATCAACTTCCGTTGTCGCCTCAGTACCAAATCTCTTCTCGATACCTAAGAAGTAAAGGCCGTCTACTCGCCAGATGTTGCGAATCTGTAAGAAGAAATAATCAAGCAGTTTCTCCAGTGGCAATTCCGCCAACATCTTACGGTCTTCCATGCTTCCAGAAGGATACTTACCCATGCTTCACATCTTCACAGAGACAAGTATCTTAGACCTATTCATTTAAGGCTACTGCGTACGCGCGCGGAAGCTGCGTTTCCTAGATTAATCTAATTCTGTGATGCATTTTTCACTCTTGTCAA
>JAGLZJ010000218.1 GCA_023131555.1 Candidatus Bathyarchaeota archaeon
TCGCAGGGGGGAAGAGAAAGGCTAATGCAGTACTCAAAGTGATTAATGAACGCGGGAATTAGGCTCTACTTCTATTCGAGGCGGACTCGCGTTCTTCCTGTAGAAGGGTTCCCTTCTTCTGCAGGTTTCCGTAAAGATTTCAGCGAGGTCAGTGTCGGTGGCGCCCTCTCTTAAGGGAGTCAGGACATCGACAAGGTTGTTGTTTACCATTAGACAGGGTTTCAGTTTTCCGTCGCTTGTGATGCGTATCCTCGTGCAGTGGGAGCAGAACTCCGTGTTTTCAATTGGTCTGATTACTTCAACTCTGCCTTCCGGTAGGTAGTAGATTCGTCGGTTCTGCATGTCTTTTCTCACTTGGATGTTCAAGGAGCGCTCTTGGAAATCCGCTTCAATCGCTTCAAGAGAAAAATGGTACTGTTCGAAGCATGTTTTCTCGAGGTTTATTGGCTCCAGCTCTATCAACTGAAGTAACGCTCCCGCTTCTTGAACGTACCTGATCATTTCAGGGATCTCTTGCTCGTTTACGCCAGCAAGCGCTACCATGTTGATCTTCACTGGATGAAGACCAGATGCAACAGCTGCTTCGATTCCTTGGAGAACTGATTTGAGGTCGCCATTTATGAGCTTCTGGTAGACTGAGGGGCGTAGTGTGGGGAGGGTAACGTTAACTCTCTGGAGGCCTCGGGAATGCAGGTCTTCCGCCACTGGCGCGAGAAGAGTCCCGTTCGTGGTCAGCGAAAGATCCTGTAGACCAGTGTGGGCCGCGATGCCTTCTACAATAGTCAGAATGTCTCTTCGCAGGAGGGGTTCGCCACCGGTCAGTTTGATTCTCCCTATGCCAAGATTGATAGCGATTTTTATCAGGCGGACGATCTCTTCGGAAGCCATCTGACGAAGGCTACTGTTTGAAGCGTCTTCACCCTCTCTATGGCAGTAGGGGCAACTCAGGTTACAATTTTGAGTGAGCGATATTCTCAAGTTCTTGACAGGGCGACCAAAGCCATCGATAATCATTAGCTTTCACGAGCGTGTTTGACGATGTGACCTGCTTCAGGTAATATAAATCTGTCTAGACAAAGGGTCGCTGCGTTGATGCTTCCAGGAAGGCAGAAGACGGCTTTCCCTTCCGCAATTCCTGCGATTGCCCGACTCAGGATCGCGGAGGACCCGATGGTCTGGAAGCTGAGGCTTCGGAACAATTCGCCGAAGCCGGGGAGGATCTTGCTCAACATGGGAGTCACGGTTTCGATTGAGACGTCTCTTGGTGCAACTCCTGTTCCTCCGATTGTGATGATAGCGTCAACCCTATCATCCTTCAAAGCTTCTGTGACAGCTTTCTTAATCATCCCAGCATCGTCTTCAACGACTGTCCGACTTACAACTTTGTGGTCATTTTCTTCCAGTTTCGAGGCGATTAGATCCCCTGAGGAATCGCTTAATTTTTCGCTTCTCTGCAGTGCGTTCCATCGAGAGGTGCTGCAGGTGATGAGGGAGAAGGTCAATGTGAGTGGGGCTTTAGCTTTATGTTGCCGGGATGATGCGCTCATCTTTCTTCACCTTTCGGATAACCTGAATTCCATCAATGGCTGTGGTTGGATACTGGCCTTCAGAGTCTTTCTCATATTGCTTCGTCATGTCCCAGATGGTGAGCAGGGCTGTGGAGACAGCCACTAAAGCTTCCATCTCGACACCAGTTTTCGCAAAAGCTTTCACTTCAGATTCTACCACGATATGACCTTCGTCG
>JAGLZJ010000219.1 GCA_023131555.1 Candidatus Bathyarchaeota archaeon
AGGGCTACTGTTTTCACTATCGGAGGTGTCCATTTGTCACCTGCTTCGCTGAGGGAGAGGAGAGCCTGAACATTCATTGCTGCTTGGTTTGCGTTCTCTCGGTCAGCTTTGTTTACGACGAAAACGTCACCTATCTCCATCATGCCTGCCTTTATAGCCTGGATTTCGTCTCCCAATCCAGGAGCAAGGACAACTAAGACGGTTTGAGCAACCTTGATTATCGCGACCTCCGATTGACCTGCTCCTACTGTTTCCACAATCACAACATCCTTGCCTGAGGCATCTAAGATGCGGACGGCGTCTCTTGTAGCCCTTGCCAATCCGCCGGGATTGTTTCGCGTGGCCATGCTCCGGATGAAAACGCCTTCATCCGTGCTTAGACTCTGCATTCTGATACGGTCGCCTAGAAAAGCTCCTCCTGAGAAAGGGCTCGTCGGATCTACTGCAACTACGCCGACAGTTTTTTCATCACTTCTCAGTTCTTTGACAATCTTCTCGACCAGTGTGCTTTTTCCAGCTCCACTTGGTCCCGTCACGCCAATTATACGTGCTCTTCCTGCATGTTGAAAAATTCGGGATGCAATCTCCTGAGCTTCGGTTGAATCGTTTTCTGCAATTGTTATGGCTCTCGCTATGGCTCTTCTATCTCCCTTCAGTACGCCCTCTACAAGCGGTTCAACTGCAGTCACAAGAAATCAACGGCTACGTATTCGCGCAACGTTCTCCTTGACGTAGTTGATTACGGTCTCCGTTCTTGTGCCTGGTCCAAAGATCTCTTGGACTCCGATCTTTTTGAGACGTGGTACGTCCTCTTCTGGAATAATGCCGCCTGCAAAAACCAAGATTTCTTCGAGTCCCTTTCCTTTCATCAACTTCATTATCTTTGGAAACAGAGTGTTGTGAGCTCCCGAGAGGATGCTCAAGCCTAAAACATTCACGTCTTCCTGAAGAGCAGTCTCGACTATCTGTTCTGGTGTCTGCCGCAACCCTGTATAGATTACTTCCATGCCTGCATCTCGAAGGGCTCTCGCAATAATCTTCGCCCCTCGGTCATGACTATCCAATCCAGGCTTGGCAACGAGAACACGGATCTTGTTAGCCTTCTCCACTTTCACCACCTCACTAAACCACAATCAGCTCCTGATATTCGCCATACACGTTTCTGAGAACATCACATATTTCACCAAGAGTTGCATAAGCCTTTACCGCTTCAATAATCATGGGCATCAGGTTCACATCCTTGTCTGCAGCATCATGAAGTTTGCCCAGAATCCGCTTAACCTTTGCTCCATCTCTCTCATGACGGAGTCTGCGGAGCCGTGAAGTTTGTTCTTCTTCAATCTTTTCGTCAATGCGAAGAAGCTCAATTGGGCACTCAGGTTCATCGATGAAGTATTCGTTCACGCCAACCAAGGTTCTCTTCTTCATGTCAATCTCATGTTGGTATTTGAAGGCGCTGTCTGCAATCTCCTGCTGGAAGAAGCCTCGTTCAATTGCTTCATATACTCCTCCCATGTTGTCGATCTTGTCGATGTAGTCCATTGCTTTCGCTTCCATCTGGTTCGTCAGCGTCTCCAAGAAGTAGCTTCCGCCTGTTGGATCCACTGTGTTCGCTACTCCGCTTTCATGGGCTAGGATCTGCTGAATTCGAAGGGCGACTCTGACGGCGTCTTCGCTTGGTAGACATAGGGCTTCATCGTAGCTGTTTGTGTGAAGGCTCTGAGTTCCGCCTAAAACTGCGGC
>JAGLZJ010000022.1 GCA_023131555.1 Candidatus Bathyarchaeota archaeon
CTTCCAAGTTGACAACCATCAGACCGACCGCTTGAAGCGACTTATCATGCAGGAGACGCTCTATGAAACATTGATTAAAACGATAGGATCTGGAGAAGCTGACAACAACATCGCTATTGTAGACGGAACAATCACACTAAGCATCTTTCATCCAACTACAAAGGATAGCACGGAATACAAAAACCACTTCCGAAGTCTCGTGACTGAACTGTATACGCCTCTAGTTGAGGAGTGTCTTAGAAGGGATATTATACTCTTAGGATTCCTGAAACGGACGGGGAGCACATATCTAGCTGATCACCTGAAGGCTAGAGACCTCTACGACCGACACATCACAAATACGGTTCTTCAAACACATGGCGAGTATATCAAACCAATCCCAATGTCACACTCCGGAATGGGACAGCAGAGTCTGCCCTTTGAATACGTAACTTTCTATTTGAATCTGAAAGGATGGAATTACCGGTTTGAGTTACTCAGACAACAAGAATTAATATTCGCTGATTGCGCTGAAAACATGCTCTTCTGGTCGACCAGAACACACTTTGGCATGAATCCGATCTTCAGCAAAGCTGATGAACATGCACGAGTGACGAAGCGAAAAGCAAATCTGATCTTCAACTACATTATCAGCGACCTTCCAAACGATGTTAAATCAGAAATCCTACTTGAAGCTCAAAAGAGGACGCACTTCGGTTACCATCGAGGAAATAAACTGGACGGATTGATAAAACATGACAGCTGAGGATTCCAAATGAACGAAGCAAATATGAAGACAAGAACACTGGGAAGCATACTCGGTCAAGGACGACGTAGCAATGAAATTTCAGTCGTCTCTTCCGTGCAAAGAACTGGAACTCTGCGAAAAGGAGCGATGTTAGCTCATACAACATCAAATGAAACAATCCTATTGCAGTTGACAGACAAGATCACGTGGGCAGATATCTCTGAACAAGATCTTCAACTGATGAGTGAAAACGAAAGAATGACTTACAGAATACTGCAAAACTATCCGAAGAGTTTCGTACTCCGTTGTGCACTAGCAGGTGTTATCCGAGATGAAGGAGAAGGTCCCCGAGTATTTAGTGAACCTATCAGCTTCCTAGCAGACGAAACATCAGAAGTCAGAAACCTAACCACGGATGAGCAGAAACTAATCTTTGATAGAGGTTCACTATACGTAGGCAACAGTGTAGATGGATCCCAAGTTACATTCCCCATCAACGGTCTACTTCAGCGACATCTCAGCATCATCGGAATGACGGGAAGCGGAAAATCCTACCTTGTTGGAGTCCTCTGTGAGGAACTTGCCAAACACAAGGCAGCCATCTTTATAGTCGACCCCCACAGCGAATATATTCCTATGGCTCAGAGCCTACCACAGACTGTCAAGCGAAAGATGTATGGGCTGGGTCCTACTTCAGGTCTCAGCAGATACACTATCGACGTCCGAGGAATAAGCGCATATGATTTCCAACATTTTACGGGAATGGGTGAAGGCTCAACCAGCATCTTAGCCAAAGTAATTCAAAACTTAAGAAAAACCGAATCCAGTTATTCGATATCAGATATCTTAACTCGCTTAAACTCCATAGCTGAGGAAAGAACAGCCTCTGAAGCAATCGCAGCCACTTGGGCTCGGAATTACCTGAGAAACCTAGCAGACAGCGGCTACATCGGTACAAGTGAACCTCGCATTGAGGAAATAGCAAGCGTGAATCAGATATCAGTTATAGGCATGTCAGGAGTCAAAGAAAGAATTCAGCAATTCCTTGTGACCAACATCCTACAAAGAATCTTTGAAGCAAGAAAACAAGAGAGAATCCCTCCTGTAATTGTAATTATTGAGGAAGCCCATCGGTTTGCACCCTCAGGCGAGAACTCACCTAGCACAGCAGCAATCCGTACTTTGGCAACTGAAGGTCGAAAATTCGGCATCTGTTTAGTTGTTGTCACCCAACGTCCAAACAGACTTGATTCCACCGTGTTAAGTCAATGCGTTACAAACATCGTGATGAAAGTCAAAAACCCTTCAGACCTCAATAGCATAAAACTGAGCGCTGAGAACATAACAGATGATCTAATAGACCTGTTACCGAGATTTGAAAAAGGAGAAGCAGTAGTGATGGGTGAGGCATTCCCAATATCAATCCGGTTTAGAGTTCGGTCGGAAAGGAAGACCGAGCATGGGGGTAAGAGTGTTGACTTCGAAAACCATTGGGCGCAAGAAACCTCAAAGACGAATAAAAAAAGGTTTGAATTTCCAGACGAGCTTTAACTATTAGACGAGGAATAACGTTTTGAAGATTGCCCTGTCCGCAGACTTCCACCTAGACATGCGACAATTCAACAGCCAACAGAGATGGATCGATTTTCTGAAAGCCTTCACCAAAGTGACTGGTGAAGTGGAGAAGCGCTCAGTGGAAGCCTACGTGATGGCGGGAGACATCTTCCATAAATACAGACCGCATCCTGGAATCATTCGCCGATTTTTAAAAGAAATCAATAATCTAAGCTGTCCTGCAATCCTAATTAGAGGCAATCACGACTCACCACAACTTTTTTTTGAGAAATTCGGAGGAGACACGCTTCACCTAATTGGCGATGTCTCCAGCACGGTCTACCTCAACAAAAAGAATTCAACTCACGAGATCGGAGACACCTGTTTCATTGGAGTAGGCTACGTTGGATTCAATATAGCTGACGAGATTGAGAACGCTGTCAGAGAAGCTACTTGTGCATCTACGGCTGAAACTAAAATCGGAATCTTCCATCAGCTCCTTGATTATCCAGGAGTGCCAGAAATCAATGCGGACTTGTCACGTTTTTTACTCAAAAACCTTGGGTTAGACATAATATTGATGGGTCACTACCACACTGCATACCAAGAAGAAAACCTGTTCAATCCAGGTTCTCCAGAATACTGGGCATTTGATCAAGCCGAGCAGACATCATTAAACCTAGATACTGGAGAAGAAACCGTCAGACCACCCAAGAGAAGGGGCTTCTACCTTGTAGATACAGAAAGCCACAAGGGAGAATTTGTGGAGCTTGAGCCGGAAAGACCAATGTTCTGCGTTACTTATACGACAGAAAGCTTCAATGAAGGGACTCACCTGCCCAGAATCAAAGAGCATCTTGAGAAATTCAACATAGAAGGAGCTATGGTGAAGACAATCATATTTGGAAGACACAGACTGGGACGCGTTGGGCTCAGCAAGAACCTCCACTTAGAGAACCCCCTAATTCATAACACAGCTGTTATGCTAACCCCACTGCGAGAGCAAACCGAAGAGATTGATTCAATTACAGCACAAGCTGAATACTTGATAGAAAGAGGGATAGAAAAAGACGAAGCTCGTAAGCTGGCTGAGTGGCTGGAACACAACAGAGACAAACTGTCAAGCTTACGAAGTCAAGAGATCGTCGATGCCCTACGGGAAGTATTAAGTTAAGAGAAAGTTCTTGATGATAGAAGTTTACACCTAAGACACTCAATTCACGTTCAGACCTGAAGAAATAAGAAACTATGATTAAGCAGAAAATCTGATTGAAGGTGAATAGCTTTGCCCATCCAAATACTCCCAGTAAGAGGGTTGCCAGTCATCGAAGATGGCGATCGGCTTTCCAAGCTGATCTGTCAAGCCATTACGAATCAAGGTGCAAGAATCAAGGATGGTGATGTGATCGTCGTCACTCATGTCGTTGTCTCGCGTTCTGAAGGAAACGTAGTAAACTTGCACGATGTAGAACCTTCAAAGTTTGCGGAAATAGTTGCGCTAAGAGCGGGAAAGGATCCTGCTCTAGTTGAAGTTATACTCAGAGAAGCTCAAAGCATCATTCGGATGCGCAATGGAAGTCTGATCACCCAAACGAAGCATGGGTTGATCTGTGCCAACTCCGGAGTCGACCGAAGCAATGTTCCCGGGGAAAACATGGTAGCCCTCTTGCCAGAAGACGCAGATGTCTCCGCTCGACGGATCAGAAGAAACATAGAGAAGGAAACCGGGAAGAAAGTGGCCATAATCATCTCTGACACCCATGGAAGACCACTTAGAGATGGAGAAATCAACGTGGCAATCGGAGTTGCAGGCTTGGAGCCGATACGTGATAGGAGGGGTGAAACAGATCTTTTCGGTTACATCCTGAAAGCAAAGAGAACTGCAATTGCTGATGAACTAGCTTCTGCCGCAGAGTTGGTAATTGGACAGACTGATGAAGGCGTGCCAGCTGCCATAGTGCGAGGGTATTCTTATGTTAAATCCGAAAAAGCAACCGCGAAGAAGATGCTTCGACCTCTGGAGAAGGAGTTCTTCCTTTAATCAAGTTTTTAGACTTCTCACGAATTTCTCCGACTCTGTCAGGAGTTCTTGAATTTCTTCTTCGGAGTGGGCTGTGCTGAGTGCTCCACTATGTGTAGGTAGAAAGAAAATACCGTTTTCAATTAACTTCAGGTGGAAATCAAGAAGCTTTCTTCGATCAGCTCTGTAGACTGTATGGACATTCCTAACTTCTTCATCTATGAAATGTGTGCAAAATAGAGAACCTGCATGGTTGACTCTTGCCTTTACTTCTGAAGACGAGAAGATCTCTTGAAGATCCTCCTGTAATTTCCCGCCTCTTTGATTAAGGCGATGAATTATTCGTCCATCCTCCAGAATCTTAAGAACCTCCAATCCTGCGACGAGGGTGATTGGATTTCCCGTGAATGTTCCACCTTGAAACGAGGATTTAGGTCTCTCAAAGATCATCGGGTCCATTCTTTCCATAATCTCTCTTCTACCGGCGATAGCACCGATGGGGAAGCCGCCTCCCATGACCTTACCGAAGATTGCTATATCAGGAATTACGCCGTAGTACTCTTGACCTCCACCAGGAGCCAGTCTGAAACCTGTGATTATTTCGTCGAAAATTAGAAGGATGCTTTTATCATCACAGAACTCCCTTAGACCTTTCAAGAACTCGCGCTCAGCAGGTATACAACCTCCGGCACCAAGTACAGGTTCGATAAGGACGGCAGCAATCTCTTCACCTTCCATTTTTCGTTTCGCACCCTCTAGGTCGTTGAAGGGGGCAATAATTGTGTCTTTCAATAACTTGTCAGATAGCCCGTTGGACGCTGGTATTTCGAAAGGAGGTTTTACTGCTAAATGTAATGCATCATATCCTCCGTGCCACCCGCCTTCAAATTTCACGATCTTACTTTTCTCCGAGAAGGTGCGTGCCAGTCTTACGGTGTACATAGATGCTTCAGTTCCTGAATTACAGAAACGAACCATATCAGCGCAGGGTACCATTTTCACAACTTTTTCGGCTAACGCTACTTCCAGTTCATGAGATACTCCGTAGTGTGTACCATGATGAATCTGCGCGCAAACAGCTTTGACTATCTTCTGAGGACTGTGGCCTAGAATGTGAGTATAGTGCCCCATCCAGAAATCCGTGTAATTGTTTCCGTCTACATCTTTCAGCTTGCTTCCCTTTGCCCAATTGACGTAGAAGGGGTATGGTTCGAAGTAGCGGATGAAGTATGAAACTCCTGCTGGCAGAACTTTTTTCGCTCGAAGATAAAGTTCCTTCGATTTACTAGTCTGCTGAATGTATTTAGCAGGCACTAAAACACATCCAACAATGCTCTGTAAATTGCTGACTTAAATGCTTAAGCTTTGCTTCATTTATCATTCAACTATCTACTCAACAAGGACCTTTATGACCTTACGAGACTTGATGGAGTTTATAACTGATTCAGTTGATCGAAGCCTTACGAATTCGAGAAGCAAAATCACCACGAGGACTGAAATATCCGCGAAGCAATGTTGCCAATCAGTACACCTGCGTATTACCTCACAGGCATGCATGAGGCTGTTCTAACATCTGCTTTACATGAGATGCATGTCGTTTGTATGCAATATTAGGTAGGCAACAGACAGGTTCGAAAATCAAGACGAAAGGGATAAGACTAGTCTAATACCCTCGTATTACAATGAATATTGTTGAACGAGAGGTTTTAGCTTCTCTGCTGAGCCTTACAGATAACGGGGAGACTAGTTGCGAACTGATTTGTAGGAAGGCGAGAATACCGATGGAGAACCTCCACCGTCTGCTGGATGACTTGAAGAAGGCTGATCTCATTACATGCAAAGGCAACTTATTGACGGTGAGTTCAGATCAAAGGATCAGATTGGCAATTGATGCAGTGAAGTCAGGAGCGGATTTTCAGAGAATCTGTCAACTCTTAGGCTGGAAGGAGTTCGAGGAAATCGCGTCAAAAGCCTTTCAGGGACATGGGTTTTATGTTT
This sequence comes from Candidatus Bathyarchaeota archaeon, assembly GCA_023131555.1. Lineage (GTDB taxonomy): Archaea > Thermoproteota > Bathyarchaeia > Bathyarchaeales > SOJC01 > JAGLZJ01. The sequence continues at coordinate 6,300 of JAGLZJ010000022.1, forward strand.
CTCAAAATGTTAGATTCAAAGGAAAAAATGGGAAACGATGGGAGATCGATCTCTTAGCCTGCAAAACGCCCCTAATCGTATCAGTAGACTGCAAGCATTGGACCCAAAACTGGAGAAGAAGCGCCATAACGAAGATCGTGGACAGCCAGATACTGCGAAGTAAATCCTTAGCAGGAATATTCCCTAAAGGTCTGAAAAAGATTCCATGTGGCATTGACGCGAATAGAGAGAATTTCACGGTTTTCCCTCTTGTGCTGTCTCTGCTTTCAAGCCCCATTAAAATACACAGTGGAACACCCATAGTCTCAATACTGCAACTGAGGAGCTTTTTATATGACATCCCAGCTCAAGCCATTTTTTTAACACATTTTAGAACAAACGCGAACTCGGAAACCACAGAAATGACTAGATATCTTTGAAAAGTGTCGAGGAAGCCATGTTTTCGATTTTGCATTAACTAAATCAGTTCAATCCGACCGACTTTAAACTGAGAAATAAACATGTGTCAATGGTTAACTAACGAAAAAAGATTAAACCTATATAATACGTAACCACTCGGACATAATTGCATAATAGAAATCATCCGACTTCTCGGTTGGAGATGTCTCTCGTCATTGCAGCTGTACCAGCGACATACCGTTTAGCTGTTCCAAATCTATCCCAATCAAACCAATTCATAAGCTGCCAAGCATCGATTCCTTCCTCAGCTAGCTGAGTTGCCAGGCTATGTCTAAACCAATGTGGATACACGTTGGGATTCAGAGCTTTGATGATCTTGTAAGCTCTCTGCCGACTCATCAAGCCTTTTGCAGTCATGTTGTATTCATATGTCTTGAGAATCTCACCCTTGTCGTTTTTACGTTTCACTTTCAAAACATGAGATCTGCTTCGTCCTGGAAAAAGGTTGGCTTCTGGATCTTTAAAAGTTGAGATGTAGTCTACTATGTGTCTGGTGTATTTCCGCTGTTTCTTTATGTTTATTCTCTTAACTCTTGTTCGAGGTTTTAGCTGTTCTTTGCGTCTGGCTTTCTTTAGAACAGTAAACCTGACATAGAGGTAGCCTTTCTTCGTCCAAAAATCCTCTCGTTTCAATTGGAGCACTCCACTTATTCGACGTCCGAAAACGTATAGGAGACACACCAAGCACTTGACCATGTCATAGTTTACAAAAAGCTTTTCAGAGCATTCTTTGCCATCCTTACGCTTTGACCTGTAAATAAGGGGAAAACTGCTTTTTTGGGCATCCTCTAGAATTTTCAGCATTTGATCAACGTCTGAGTCTCGTATTATCCGATCCTCTTGTCTCCATCGGGCCACAACTGTTGGCACATTTCGTCCTCCTGCTCAACCTTAGTAAGTAACAAAAGTAATAGTTTTGTTATTTTAATGTATCGCAAGTAAGGTTTGTCCTTTGAAAAATCGTTCAGTGGTGTTCGGTGAATACGATAATACCATGCCAACCAACATCACCAGTAATTCCACAATTTACATTTGAAATTGCGAAATCTGCACAGTTTTACCTAGCATTATTGCTCGAAACTCGAGTTCTCTAAAGAAATAGCGAGAATTAGACGCTTGTCAAAACATAATTCAGGCGTTAATATCACCAACGGTTGAATGCGCGTGCGCATTAATTCAGTGATCCGATTGCTTTCTGCAGAAGCGAATACGCACACACCTCGAATCTTGCTGACGACATCTGATGAATGTGTAACCTCTAGAATTTCTGCATAGGAATCCAATCTTCCCCATAGTTGTCAACTGCTAAGACCACATCAAAAATGTCGATCTCTCCATCTCCGTTTATATCAACATCTGAATTATATCGCGCGTCTGAAGCGGAAACTCCATAGCCAACAGCAATCAGCACGATGTCAAAGATATCCACATCTCTATCTCTGTCCACATCTCCCGGAATCGTAACAAAGATCCAGCCATCAACATGAGCATTATCAAAGATATCAGTCTCCTCTGGGACAGGAGATGCTTCAGCGCTTACGGAGTAGTTGCCCTTGACCCAACCCGAAGTGTTACAGAACACTGGAATCGTAACTGTAGCCCTACGGGGTACACTGACAATTTCTTCGCAAACTAACGAAGAATTCACATAGACCTTGAGGTTTGTGATTTCGTCAAAACCGCCTTCGTTTTTCACAGTTATGTTCAATGTGAAACCGTGTCCCTCGCCGACGACTCGCTTTTCCAGGAATATTGCTTTAACTGCTAAGTCATGCATGAAGTCGTTCACAGCTCTTTCAGCGATATAGAAGAAAGTGGGAAGCCATCTGAGTATAACGTCTTCAATGGCCTGAGGAAACGGATTGAACCAGTATTTCAATCCTCCTTCCCAAACCGTGTCTGGTTCAGGACCAGGTTCAGCGACGCCAGACCAAGTGTCGTTCGCGAACACTTCACAAGTCAGGGCTTTGACTCCAGCGATTCCATACATCCAGTCATCCCATACTCCATGAGTGGAGTAAAGGAAACTTCCCTGTCTATACTGTGTGCCTTGAGTTATGCTTGAAAGATTCTCTGAGATCTCCATGAACTCTGCTTCGTCAGGTGGTGGATTAGTGGTGTGCCCCCAAGGGTACAGAATCATCTCGATACCAGAATGGAAACTTAATGCATAGTGGAAATCTTGCTGTAAGACAAAATCTCTTAATGCCTGAGTCTCTGGTTCAGAGAAGGCGAATGGACCCCTGTATACCTCAGATTCAGGGTCTGATACCCCACCTTCCCACGCATAATCGTAATTTCTGTTCAAGTCTACGCCGCCAATCCAGTCTTCTCCATATTTGGAGTCCTCATCGTTGTCAAAGCCCTCCCACCGAACAAACCTTCCTCCGGGTACGCTGTAGTCGATAAGTTGATCTGTGAAACCGTTCTCGTTTTCGTCTTCAGGAGGATCTTCATCGATTAAGCCATCGGAATCTTCGTTTGTGGGTCGAGCATTCTTCCTCTGCCAGTCGTTGGCTTGGAACAGGTCAAATCCATCAACATTGAGGGCAACCACAACGTAAATCCTGCAATTGTTCAAGAGATACGTTATTGTCTCATTCAGACCGAAATTTTGCGTGGCATAGACCAGAAAGTAAAGGGGGAGTTCAGCGGAGATGGCTTCTCGAGCATGATGGTATCCCACAAAGAAGACTTCAGGCTTTGGATCCAGATTGCTTTCATTTGTAAGACGAATGCAATAGATGTCGCGTTGCCACCAACTTTTCCCAATGGAAAAGACATCAACAATCGTTGAGTAGCTCTCATTCAAAGAGAAAAGGATTGAAACTATCTCCGAATAGTTATGATAGTGTCGCCAATCTATGGACGACAGATAGGAAGTAGCAGTTTCTAAAGGTGAGGAAACGCTGACTGCAGGTTCGGAGAGGAATACGCAACTCAAAATCAGCGTCAAGCATACCGCTTGAAAGGAAAAACGCACACAATCTCGCCAATTAGAATGGGTCTCCGGCATTTATTATTCCTTCTGAAGCCACCAAACAGACAAATGGATGCTAAGTTGGTGATCGAAGAGACTTCGAATCATTACTCAGCGTTATGATTCTTTACTATGGGAGTTTTTATGTAAAAAATATGTATGCATTCGCGTTTTCTTGATTTGAATCCCATGATATCTCACAGTATCGTATGGATTTCGTCCCACTTCGACCCATGCTCCCTAAGCGCATATGCATTAAAAACCTCGACAGTGTCCTGAGATCTTGCATCCCCCACTAACGAGAGCCTTAACCCATGAATATCTACATCCTGGGGATTCTGTTGAGCCTATATT
>JAGLZJ010000220.1 GCA_023131555.1 Candidatus Bathyarchaeota archaeon
CCAGCATAAGCACACCAGTTACAGCAAAATGCGATTATCTTTTTATCCGCGTTTTCTTCTGTCAAAGCATCTATTTGCGCTATGAGTTGGGCATCTGTGAAATGGCGCATATGTAAGGCGTCAAACTGGCATTCAGCACCACAGGTGCCGCATCCTGTACAAGCCGCCTCGATGACTTCAACCTTTTTATCTTCGGTGAGGACGATTGCGTTGTAGGGACAGACTCGAATGCATAGTCCGCAACCTTGACACTTCTCAGGAAGAGATTTGGGCGTGATGGCTTCAACCGTGACTTTTCCCTGTGCCATGAGGATGCTTGCACGGGCCGCGGCTGCGCTTGCTTGAGTTACGCTGTCTTTGATGTCTTTTGGGGACTCAGCGCAACCTGCTAGAAATATTCCTCCTGTAGGGGCATCTACCGGTCTTAGTTTAGGATGGGCTTCCATGAAGAACCCGTCGGGAGTTCGGGACAAAGTGAAAAGGCGCTGAATCACATTACTGTCGAGGCAGGGTTCTATGCCTACGGAAAGGATAACCATCTCTACTTCTGTTTTGTATAGCTTCTGCTGTAGAGTGTTCTCTCCAATCAGCCAGAGGTTGCTTGTCTTATGGTCTTCAATCACTTCCCCCGGCAATCCGCGGATGAAAATTACGCCTTCTTCCTTGGCTCTTCTATACAGGTCTTCAAAGCCTTTTCCGAAAGCCCTTATGTCAACGTAATAGACGTGGACCTTGACATCTGGCCAATGTTCCTTGATTAAGAGGCTGTCCTTTATGGTGTTCATGCAGCAAACATTACTGCAGTACGGGTTTCCTTTCTCTGATCGCGAACCTACGCATTGAATGAATGCGACTGACTTCGGGATTCTCTGGTCACTTGGACGTATGAGCGTTCCAGCTGAAGGTCCTCCTGCGTTAATCAGTCTTTCAAATTCAAGCGAAGTTATAACATTTGGAAATCGAACGTATCCGTAGTCCTGTCTCAGAGAAGGATCATAGACATCTGCTCCGGTTGAGACGATGATTGTGCCAACTTCTAGTTCCACAGTTTCTGGTTTCATGTCGAAATCTATGGCTTTTCGTTCGCAGGCTTTGAGGCATTTGTCGCAGGCGATAATTCCCTCCTTGTTGAGGCACATGTCGAAGTCGACTATGTAGGTTGATGGAACTGCTTGAGCGAAAGGCGTGTAAATCGCTCTTCTTGTGGCTAAACCGATGTCGAATTCGTTCGGAGTGGCAATAGGACAGACTTCCGAGCAATCGCCACAGGCAGTGCAGTCCTTGGTTACGTATCGTGGCTCTTTCTGTACCTTTGCTTTGAAGTTGCCGATGTATCCTGAGACTTCTTTGACTTCGCTATTGGTCAGTAACTCTATGTTGGGATGCCGTCTTATGTCTGACATCTTTGGAGCAAGGATGCATATGGAGCAATCCATTGTGGGAAAAGTTTTATCAATCTGTGCCATTCTTCCTCCGATGCTGGGTTTCTTCTCTACCAGGTAGACTTTGTAGCCCGTATCCGCGAGGTCTAGAGCTGCTTGAATACCGGCGACTCCTCCGCCGATGACTAGGGTCTTTTTGATTATTGGAACTTCGGCTTCGGTGGCGGGTTCCAGAAGGGTTACCTTTGCTACTGCTGCTCTTACAAGATCTTTTGCTTTTTCTGTGGCTGCTTCTTTTTCATGGAGGTGGGGCCAACTGCATTGTTCCCGGATGTTAGCCATTTCAAAAAGGTATTTGTT
>JAGLZJ010000221.1 GCA_023131555.1 Candidatus Bathyarchaeota archaeon
GTAGTGTGCTCTACAAGGTACTCTCTGGGACGATAGAGATGGGGCACCGTAGCAAATAATGAATACAAGTCATCAGGTCCCAATTCTATCCCTCTGAGCTCTTTCGGCATCAGGTCAGTTGAATTCATGAACGGTGGAAGGTCAATACCAGAAACATCCACCGGCGGTGATTTAGAAGGAAAAATGAGAAAAGCTATCGTAGCTATGAGTGCCCCAGCTATGATTATGACCACAGCGATTAGAACCTTCTCGTTCATTATACAACTCTTCCTGGTGGATTAACTCCCTTCCTGCACACCATGTATTGCATCGAAGAGACCTACCGTCACTTGCTTCGTAACCATGATAAAGTTTATGCTGATTTCCCCGGTAACACGCGTCCGCAGTATCCGCATGAACTATTCCATGAAGCGCACCGGCGACTAAACAATTCCATCCTGTCTTCCTGCAGGTATATTTCGCAACTAGATAGGCGAGAGAGGCCTAGGGAAGAGAGGAGGTGAAGAAACTTCTTCAGATTCAGATGCCTCTATCTCGCCACTTGGTATTCAGAAATAATCCCCTATATTCTTTATTTCCAGACAGGAAACCTTTTCCTCGAATCCATAGATCTGTTTTACCGCTGCGCGTGCACAGGTGGTTAATTCTGTGATGGGTCTTCATGTTACCTGGAGTCAAAAGGTTTCCACTAGGCTTTCAGATCTGGCTGTCTGCATAGGCATAGTTGAAGATGTCCATGTCGAGAGATCCAACGAAAAAATCCTCGAAATCCGAAGAAAGTTGGAAGCCGTAGTTGTAGATGAACACCGCATCGAGACCTTGAAAGATAACCCAACCATCCGGGCTTACAGGGACTTCTATTGGAAGCTAGGCGTAGATCCCACGAAAACTAGACCTGCAGGGGAAGCTCTGCTCAGACGAGTCCTCCGCGGTCGCGGAATTCCCTCAATCTGCACCGTCGTCGATGCCTACAACTTAGCGTCTCTGAGCACCATGATTCCCATCAGCGGCTTTGACAAGGATGTTCTTTCCCCTCCGCTTCAAGTCAGATTTGCAGACGCAAACGAAACATTCACCGGCATTGGAATGAAAACCACACGGTCTCTGAACGACGAAACACTCGTCCTCACCGACCAGGAACGAATCCTGTGCATATATCCTTACAGAGATTCTGACCAGGCCAAGATCACCCCAACTACTGAAAACGTGGTGCTTATCGCCTATGGAGCGCCAGGAATCTCGATTCCGCAACTACAGGAAACAATGAGAACAACAGTCAGATACATAGAAAAAGTATCCGAAAGAGGGACAAGCAACATCGCAGTATCCTCTCCTCTCGAGAAGCGCAGATGAACGAAATCCTCGGTTCACCCACAAGTTGAGCGTTAGACCATTCAGTCACGGCTTGGGCGACATGGCTACGAAGACTACGATTGCCCCCAACACGATTAATACTGTGGCAAAGAGAAGAACAATTTCCTGTGGATAGCCTAGAATGTAGTGTTGAACTGAACAATGGAAAGTTATGTGTTTACCTTCCGAAGAATACAGGTTTTCAAAGAGGAAGCGATACTCCCCTGCCTCCAAAATCTTCAGCTTGAAGTCTTCTGAAGCCATATTAACCTCCTTCAGAACCACCTTGTTTTCAGGGTCCAAGACTGTGAGGTTTATCACGTTCTGCTGAGTCCCAACGACTATGAGCTTCACATAAACCTCGTCTCCAGCACTGAG
>JAGLZJ010000222.1 GCA_023131555.1 Candidatus Bathyarchaeota archaeon
TTGTATTCTGTTACTGAAAGAAGTTCTACCATAGGACAATTGGCGGTGCATATGCCACACTCAAAGCAATACTTGAACTTCTCACGTATTTCTTTGGAGATCAACGTTGACTTCATCTTGACCTCACTCCCTTCCATATGGTGCTTTTAAGCGGTGGCTTGAATCGTCTTTAACTCCGTTTGCATGCCATTAACTTGGAGTAGAGTTTTCTCGGTGATATAAACTTTACAAATGTAAACCTCTCTGCCCCCTCCATCCTCAGCACAGGGGTTGGCGTTATACCGAATGCGAAACACCTATATCCCCACCGAAAACTCAGATAAAAAGGGTAACTTGATTGTCTGAAACGCGCGCTGTTCTTTTTGGAGTAGGAGCTGTTGGCAGTCTTATTGCGAAGCACCTTCTAAAAAAGAAGGGTATTCGCGTAGTAGGAGCAGTTGACGCATCGGAAGAGATGGCTGGTAGAGATCTAGCAGAAGTATTAGAAACATCTCCTTCGCTTGGAGTGCAGGTTTCAAGAAATGCTGAAACCGTACTCAAGCTGACTGAACCAGACATAGTGATCCATGCCACATCAAGCTACTTGCATGATGTCTTTCCACAACTCAGTGTAATCCTAGAACATGGGGTAAACATTGTCTCCACCTGCGAAGAACTCTCATACCCTTACTACTCCGAACCGCAGTTGGCGAAGAAGATTGACGCTCTAGCAAAGAGGAATGAAGCGACAGTTCTTGGAACTGGAATAAATCCTGGTTTTCTAATGGACACATTGGTGATTGCATTGTCAGCTGTTTGCCAGAAGATTGAAGAAATAGAGGTGGTTCGTGTCATAAACGCAGCCACTCGAAGAGCCCCCTTCCAGAGAAAGATCGGCGCAGGGCTCAGCGTGAAGGCCTTTGAGAAAGCGTTGAGGGCGAAGCAGATTACAGGGCATGTAGGGTTGGCGGAATCAATATCATCAATTGCCTCTGCATTAGGTTTGAAGCTTGACCACATTCATCGGCAACCGATTGACCCCATCATTGCACAGAGACCAACATCAAGCGAAGTAATCCATGTTGAAACCGGTCAGGTCTCTGGGCTGAGACAGACAGCCATTGGACGATGTGCAGGGAAGGACGCCATTACCCTCAGATTCAGCGCCTACATAGGAGCTGAAGAAGAACGCGACGCTATATCCATAAAAGGTCTCCCAAACGTGACCCAGAGAATCACTCCATGTGTCAACGGCGACATTGGCACAGTGGCAATTATTGTAAACGCGATCCCAAAGGTGATAAGCGCTCCCCCTGGGTTGGTTACAATGAAAGACCTTCCACCCGTCTCTGCGACGATGGGTCTGTAGATGCCACCATCGATTCAAGAGCGTAACCCAGATGAAATTCAGAGCAGATATCAACTGTGATCTTGGAGAAGCCTTCACTAGCACCGCAAGCGGAATAGAGAAGAGAATAATACCCTTCATAACATCTGTTAACATTGCTTGCGGATTCCATGCTGGAAACCCAACCACAATGGCTGAAACAGTGAATGTTGCCAAGAAAAATGGAGTAGCTGTGGGGGCACATCCTGGTCTTCCCGATCTCGCTGGATTCGGTCGTCGCCAAATGGATTTGTCTGCTGACGAGATCAGAAACATCATAATCTACCAAGTCGGGGCACTCACCGCAGTAGCACAGACAGCAGAAAAACACCTTCAACATGTCAAGCCGCATGGC
>JAGLZJ010000223.1 GCA_023131555.1 Candidatus Bathyarchaeota archaeon
AGAAATACACTGAAAGAGATAGGGCTGAATAACGCCAGAGATGGTATGGATTGGGAAACTTGTGGTGTTTTAGTGTCGATAACCGAACAGTCCCCGGACATCGCGATGGGGGTTAATGAGACTGAAACTCACGAACAAGGAGCTGGTGACCAGGGAATGATGTTTGGCTACGCAACAAATGAGACAGAGAAATTGATGCCTCTGCCAATAATGTTGGCACACCGGCTTGTGCGGAGACTATCTGAATGCAGGAAGGACATGACGCTGCCCTACCTGAGGCCAGATGGCAAGTCGCAGGTCACTGTGGAATATGTCGATGGGAAACCAAGAAGAGTAGACGCCATTGTGATTGCTGCGCAGCACTCTGGAAACGTTAACAGGGAAAAGATGAGGGAGGACATAATAACTCAGATTATCAAGAAGGTCATACCTCTGAATATGTTGGATGAAAAAACGAAATACTACATTAATGAGACCGGACGGTTCGTAATCGGAGGAACTCTGTCAGATACGGGTCTAACAGGTAGAAAAATCATTGCGGACACCTATGGAGGCTTCGGAAGCCATGGTGGAGGCTGTTTTTCTGGAAAGGACCCTTCAAAAGTCGATAGGTCTGGCTGCTATATGGCGCGGTATATTGCAAAGAACGTTGTCGCCGCGGGCTTGGCAGACCGATGTGAAATCCAGATATCATATGCAATTGGCATAGCGGAACCAGTATCAGTAATGGTGAATAGCTTTGGCACTGGAAAAATGCCGGATGACGAAATCCGTGAATTGGTGAAAAGGCATTTTGACATGAGGCCCAAAGCCATCATCGATCATCTGAATTTGCTCAGACCGATATATAGAAAAGCGTCCGTGTTTGGCCACTTTGGGCGAGATGATCCAGACTTCACATGGGAGAGAACCGACAAGGCGGAGATACTCCGGAAGGAATCTGCGAAGAAGCTCCCGATCAACTGAGGACACTCACAGGAAAAAGGCGCGCGCATCTTTCATACATCTCTTATATGTGAACTATGAGAAAGCAAACAACGATGGTGGAAAGATGGTTGAATTTGAGTATAGTCCTTGGAAAAAAGTAATAGTTCATGAGGTCACGAAATTTCCACTCGACTACTTCATTAGCGGAGCAAGCTATGGAGTACAACCGGGAGGAGTTGGAAGACCACTCACTTGGGCAGATGGTTTAATCTTCGCAAAAGGTGGTCTTCCTGATTCAGATGAAATCGTTAAAGAAAAACTTCAAGGCGATCTTCATTGGAATCATCTACACTATGCAATAATGGAGAAGTTTAAGCCAGAAATCAAAGTTGAGGGAAACATCCGAATCCCAATTATCAATGCAAGCGACAATGTAATATTCAGAGAAATGGCTTCCTGGATCAAGAGATCCTTTGAAGAAAAATAGTCTGGGTTGGCTTTCCAGCAGCAGCAATTATCCATAGGAACAAGAGCAAAGCCTGACAGGCTGAAAACTACTCATGTCAAAGGTCTTTTTCCATAAGTCATAAGATAGAGGAGAGACACTGTGGGTTTGATACTGTAAGAAGGAGTTCTTATTGACCGTTGCTGAAAGGGATGTGGTAGGACATCTCAGGAAGTGGCAGGACATCCTGAGGTTGAGAGACTGGGACATAAAAGTTCAGGTAGTTGAAGCCTCATGGAGAAAATCAGGGGACATAAAGATCGACCTTGAGGA
>JAGLZJ010000224.1 GCA_023131555.1 Candidatus Bathyarchaeota archaeon
GGTCCTGAACCATGAAATCCTGCTTTCTTTCGTGTTTCTGAAGCTCGATGAAAACATCCATCTTTTCATTAAGGCGGTCTAGGCTTTCCTTGATTCTTCTCAGCCATACTGCTGGGTCCTTTCTAAAGACTTTTCCTGCTGCCAAAGTTAGTGCCCCATCTGCAAGCCTGCGCCTGCAATAGGATTGACGGTGCTAGTCTATTAAATCTTACGACACAAGTTTACAGATTTGTAAAACGTTTTGCTTACGTTAACCTTCTTCAGGCTGGCATTCTGCAGCTTTGAGATCTAAGAAAATAGAAGGGAGAGTGGTCAAAGAATGGCTGGGATTCTGCGTGATTCTTCGACAAGGGGGAGGATTGTCTTGAGTTCGCGGAAGTACTTGAGAACCTTTATTCCTCGCTGTGTCACAGCGTAGACTACCCTCTTCTTTCCGACGGTGCGTTGCTCAACGAGGTTTTGTCTGATGAGAAATTCAAGGTACTGCTTCAGGACGCTACAGTTGACATTGGCCTTGTACATGATGTGGGTCAGTTTGAGAGGCCCTCGTTGGGACAGAACTTTGAGGATATCGATGTACATTTCTAGCTTGGACCGACGCAAATCTAACCACTTGAGCCTCCCTTCATCGAACTGCGTATAAATTATTTGTGTACTACTGATCAGTGTTTTTCTCCAACGAGTGGACTTTACGCTTCAGCCTTGGCAAGTACGATTAGCCGGTTTTGTAGTGCAGTCACCAGATCGTCGCAGAGAATTTGCTGCCTTTCTGTTGAAAGCACCTGAATCTCCTGCTTCAGCGCTTGGTTGAGTCTGGTTTGGAGTTGCTTCCGCCTCTGGAGAGAAAACACACTTCCCGTCTTCATTCGCCTTCTTTTCTCCTTTAGCCTGTAGGGTCGTTTCTGGCGTTCTGAATTTAACTGTCTTATGAAGGCTGTAGAAGTATTGTGTCTAAGTAGCCTGAATCTTCATTCGTTCTCTGTCTTCGTACACCTGTTGCGTGTTGTTAAAGATCGATTTCGCCAATCCAGTTTAAGCTTTCAATGCTATTCATCATCACTTTCTTTCCAGATATTGTGTAAAGAACGTCCTCTATGAACAGCGATCGCTCGACCAGATATGGAGAGGAGTAGTAGTTACCTTGAACATCTGTGATGTTCTCTATGTGTGTAATACGGCCTCTGAGCTCCAGTCCATCCTCAACAGATATCGAGTAGACATAGGCTCCCTGCCACACATACTCTCCATAGGCGTTATCCGTTATGCCATAAGGGTACTGCTCAGGATCGATCTCAGCAACCTTGACTGGTAGCACTAGGAGTTGTCTTTCCCTGTCGAAGAGAAATGCATGGTGGTCTCTCAGGACAGGTGAGTCTGTTCCTCTGTCCCCGATTTCTGTCTTGTCTACTTCTTGGGGATTAGACTGGTCTGTTACATTGAAGAGAGAGATCTTGATGCCTTGATACCATGCGAAATTCCCGAAATCCGCTCCCACCGTCTCCTTCCCTACTCCAATCAAATAGCCTGTGTCGTACATATGAAGATAGTCGGAGTATCCGGTTATCTTTAGTTCCCCAAGCACCTTGGGAGCTTCAGCATCCTGGAGGTCTATGATGAATAAGGGATCGATCTTTCTGAAGGTCACGAGGTAGAGTGTTTCCCCCATGAATCTGGCTGAGTAGATTGTTTCTCCGGGGGCAAGG
>JAGLZJ010000225.1 GCA_023131555.1 Candidatus Bathyarchaeota archaeon
ACCAAGTAGAGAAAGTAGACAACGGTGAAAAGGCACTCCGGTATATAGGACAGAAGAATGATTGGAACAGTGTAAGTGGAGGGGCGTGAACTTCGATTGATTTTCAGTCCCTTATATAACATTCCAGCCATCAAACCGGTCAAAGCCTTGCCAATAGGGATTCCAATTAGTGAAAGCAGCCCTAAGTTACCAACAGCAAAGCCGAAATAATAGCCAGGGTAGATGCCTCCGCAAAAACCAACGATTGTCCCGATCACGGGGCCTCCAAAGATAGCGGCGATAAAAGTGGCAATATGGGAGAGATCCATAGCAACGCCACCTGCTATAGGCGCTACATTGATTGAGATTGCTGCAAGAATGTTGCCCATGGCAGCCATAACTGCAATGAAAGCCGTACTCTTGGCATCAAATGAAACCATGCAGGTCACCAACAGGTTTAGCGGTGAACCAGTTAGCTATTTAAGAGTAGCTACTCAAAAAACTGTTGCTCTTGAAACCGGAAAAGCTTTTGAAATGATCTGCAAACACACTTATCCAGAATTAGCATGCCGATATTAAGTACTTGCACAAATGGATTAAGTAGAAGATGAGAAAATCGAAGACCCATAAAAAAGACCTTGAGGAAATCTTGAAGTCACTACCGCAGCCCCCGAAAGAACACTCCCACGAGTTAGAGATGGAAAAGCGCCTCAAACACTTGATCAGTGAAGAAGACTTGTCAGAGGACGAGCTGAAGTACTATTCAAGGCAGATAGTGCTGGATGAAATCGGATTAGAAGGGCAACGAAAGCTGAAGAAGTCGCGGGTCTGCATCGTGGGTCTTGGAGGCTTGGGTTCAACAGCTGCAACCCAACTTGCTGCCATGGGAATAGGGCACTTAAGGCTTGTTGATCGCGATATTGTTGAAGAGTCAAACCTGCAGAGGCAGCACCTTTATGATTTCAGTCAGATAGGGGTTCCCAAAGTTGAAGCCGCTATAAGAAGACTGGAAGCACTCAACCCATATATCACCTTTGAACCGTTCCCAACCTCTGTAAGTGAACACAATGCAGAGAGCTTGATTGAGGGAGTGGATGTTGTTGTTGACGGCTTGGACAACATGGAGTCGAGATATGCCCTCAACAGAGCATGTGTTAAAAAAGGGATCCCCTATGTGTTTGGTTCAGCGGTATCCACCTATGGAAACGCATCGACAATTATCCCAAGGGAAACACCTTGTCTGGAATGCTTCTACGGGAAGCTTGAAGACGAAAAGCTGCCTGCATGTGCTACGATAGGAGTGCATCCTTCAATACTGGGCGTCATTTCCAGCCTCGAAGTCGCTGAAACTATTAGGATTCTGCTAGGCAGGAAACCCAATCTCGGCGGCTCGCTTCTGTATTGCGACGTGAATCGTATGCGGTTCGAAGAAATACAGCTGGTTAGATCGGAGAGCTGCCCAATCTGCGGCAGTAGACCAACTGGAAAAGGCAAGAACTTGAAGCGTTTCCTTGTGAAGGAGAGTTGCGGCAGAGACAATAGAAGAGTCTTCCTAGTGACTCCAAAAGAAGACCTGAATCTTCAAATTGATAAACTTGTCAGTCTCCTGAAGAGGGACGGAGCTCACATCGAAGTAAATGCGAAGCTTGGAATCAGTTTCGCATGGAAAGATGATGTGCGATTGAGTATTCTCCGAAGTGGAGTCATGATAGCCGAGGGAAT
>JAGLZJ010000226.1 GCA_023131555.1 Candidatus Bathyarchaeota archaeon
TCAAATCTTCAGACAAGTCTGTCTGCATGAAACCTGCGTGCTCTGCAGTCAACGAAAAGCCAGAGGGAACGAGTATCCTATGCGTGAGAACACTTATGAGGAGGCAACATGAAAATCATCGCAGACATGACTGCTTTTTCCTTCATCGATCTGTTTGCAGGGATAGGCGGAACACGTATAGCCTTTGAGAGGGTTGGAGGCAGATGCTTATTTTCTTCTGAAACCGACAGATTCGCTCGCCAAACCTACAAAGAAAACTTTGGTGATGAGCCTGCTGGAGACATCAAGGAAATCGATGAGAATGAAATTCCAGACCACGATATATTGCTGGCGGGATTTCCATGTCAACCCTTCTCAATATCAGGCGTCTCGAAGAGAAGAAGTCTGAACATGCCACACGGTTTCAGAGATAAGACTAAAGGAACCCTTTTCTTTGATATTGCCCGAGTTCTAGAGGCTAAAAAACCTAGGGCCTTTCTTCTTGAAAATGTGAAGCATCTGAAGCATCACGACAAAGGAAGAACGTATAAGACTATTCGAGAAACTCTGGAAAGGGAACTTGGCTATGACATCCATGATGCAGTTATTGACGCACGTTTCATGGTGCCTCAGCATCGAGAAAGAATTTTCATTGCTGGATTTGATAAGCCGACGCCATTCGGTTTTCCGCAACTGCTTGATCGAAGACCGCGTCTCCGAGACATTCTTGAAACTGATGTCAGTCCCAAGTACACTTTGACAGATCACCTTTGGAGTTACTTGAGGAAATATGCAGCCAAACATAAAGCGAGAGGAAACGGATTCGGCTATAGCCTTGCAGATCTGGATGGTATCACAAGAACGCTCAGTGCTAGATATCACAAAGACGGATCAGAAATCCTCATTCCTCAGGAAGCAAGGAACCCGCGAAGACTGACCCCCAGAGAATGCGCTCGTTTGATGGGATTTCCAGACAGTTTTAAAATACCTGTCTCAGACACCCAAGCCTACCGACAGTTCGGCAACTCTGTCGTGGTTCCAGTCGTGGAAAAAATCGCTGGAGCAATGGTTGAATGTATGTTAAGAGGAAAACGTCTGAATCCAACAGTAAGGCTGATCGAGTTACCTCAATTCGAAGCGCCTTAATCAAATGGGGTCGCCATAATTATGCTGACTTCCCTTGGAGATCCACACACAATCACTTCCACGCACTTGTTGCTGAAATAATGCTCCAGCGTACAAAGGCTGAGCAGGTTGTTCCAATATATAACCGCTTCACTGCTCGATATTCAACTCCTCATGATGCCGCACACGAGAACCCTTCACAGATCCTAAAACTGCTGAAGCCTCTAGGCCTGAATTGGAGAAACAGGAAGATTCTGGAGCTTATCAATGAACTGGATCGGAGAGGGGGGGAAATCCCCACTGAGGTCAAAAATCTCATGGCGCTACCTGGGGTGGGGTCTTACGCTGCTTCAGCCTATCTCTCACTGCACCTTGAGACCAGAGCTCCCATTATTGACGCAAATGCTGTCCGGCTGTGGAGTCGCGTTTTCGGATTCAAGAGAAATGGGGAAACGAGGAGAGAAAAGCAGTTCCTCAATCTAGCCGAAGAAATTACACCACGACGAGATTTTAAGATCTTTAACTATGCAGTTCTGGATCAAACTCGAATGATATGTAAACCCAAACCGTTGTGCG
>JAGLZJ010000227.1 GCA_023131555.1 Candidatus Bathyarchaeota archaeon
TTTCGTCGTCTTCATATTCAATGGTGTATGTAGCTGTGCCTCCGTACAGGATGACGTCGTTCGTTTTTCCCATGGCGTCCGAAAATTTAGGGTGGGCTGGAGCGATCGGAGCGGAACCCCATCCTTGGCGAAGTGAGAGGGGATCAATGCCCAGTTTGAGGAGTTTGTGGACCCCTGTCTCTACGATTCTTCCTGAAATCTGGATTGATCCCGCAATGCTTGTTGTAGGAGTTAGGACGATGTAAAGGTTGGATGGGTCAACATGACATTCAGAGCAGAACTCTTGAATAAGGCTGGTTGGCGGCTGCTTGGCAGTTTCTAGCACGAGTACTGCAACATCTGCCTCATCCCTGTACCTGATTTTCTCGTAGATGTCGCGGGGTTTCATTGCCAGTGCACGGGCTGGACCTGAACCTATTGCGAAGAAACCGTCCTTCTTGATCTGCCATCCTGCAAATTGAGATCCCAGAGTTGCGGTTGCAGGGTGGTCTGTATACACGAAGACTGAGAGTAGCTCAATGTCTCCGTAGGGTTTCAGCATCAGCTGGACTTTGCCTAGTCCCCCCATGCAGATCTCTGTTGTCAACAGGCCTGCTTCCAGGCCTCCTATTGAGTCTACACCGGCATCTATCACCGTTGTTCCAGTCTTTGTCTTTTCAACGATCACTCTATATGCTTCTGGTCTGGTGCAAAATCTCTTCACTAATTCAGAAGCTTTCTTGTTAATGCTTATCATCGGGATTGTGATCACGCTCATTAGAGCAGTTTCTCGAATTCCTTTAATTGCTCATTTTCTTTCTTCGAAATGTAGAGTTTTCCGCTTCCTTTTTCCGCGAGGTCTCCCTCAAACACGTAGAACGGTCCCTCAACGCTTTCGTCCAGAACTTTGACTTTTTTTCTTACTCGATTGATTGTGAAGGTTGGAAGGATTGATTCGACGTGACCTAGTAGGATTATCTTACCCCCTGTCATGAATGCGCCCGGTCTGCTTGATGTATCACCATGCACAACTATTACTCCGTTTTTCATGCGGATTCCGAGGAACTGGTCAACGCCGCCTTTTACTCGGATCAGTCCATTCCTCATGTTGGATCCAACTTCACTGCCTGCGCGTCCATGTATTGTTATGGTTCCTCCTCTCATACCGCGGGTGCTTCCTCTCGGAGCAGCGCCCAC
Source organism: Candidatus Bathyarchaeota archaeon (assembly GCA_023131555.1). Taxonomy (GTDB): domain Archaea; phylum Thermoproteota; class Bathyarchaeia; order Bathyarchaeales; family SOJC01; genus JAGLZJ01. The sequence continues at coordinate 1,177 of JAGLZJ010000227.1, forward strand.
GAAGTCGCCTGCATCCTTCATGACTTCTATCGTTCCCGCTCTCATCTGAGACCCAAGCCATGAACCGGCATTGCCTTCTGCGAGAATGGTTCCTCCTTTCATTCTCTCTCCGAGATGCATTCCAACATCGCTTTCAACCCTGATTTCTCCGTCTGTCATGCCGGCTCCTATTCTTCGGATTCTTGAGAGGTCACCGATGAGATGAATCTTCGTTTCAGCCGGGGTTTTTCCGCTTTCTCCCTCTATCCTGAACATCTCGCATAGTGCTTTTTTTCGGTTCCCTTCCCATACTTCGAGCTTGGAGACCTCATCCAACTTTTTTCCGGAGAAGGCATCCGGGCAGATGCACTCTCCGTTTATCGGCACTTTCGCTTTTGCTCTCAGAGTTAGTTTGAAAACCATCGAAATTTCCTGTTCATGCAATGAACCGTTGACGCTTAGTGATTTATGCAGCAAGATATACTTTTGTATGATTGATAA
>JAGLZJ010000228.1 GCA_023131555.1 Candidatus Bathyarchaeota archaeon
GGGGTGAATCTGACCGCTTTCCCACACTCCCTTTTTTCATGCTTTTGCTTCAAACCCGCAGGCGCATTGAACTATCAAATGACAGCGAGGAAAAAGGGGGGAGATGCTCTATAGTTCAAAGTCGCCTGTGATGCCGTCGTATAGCTGTGGCTGAGAGTCTGGCTGCATCGCTGTTACGTGGGGGTAGGCGTATGCATGGGCTGCTTCCACAGTGTACGCGTTGTTGTCTCGTAGTCCTTCGTCGACGAAGTAGTATCCCCATAAGGTGTTGCCTAGTTGAAGGTAATCCCATCCATATTGGTCCGCTTTACAGGCAGAGGCGATGATTCTGCCGTTTTCCTGAAAGTCATCGTTGTCATCGAACATGCCGCCTGAATGGCACGATCCGAACATTAAGACAAACTTTGTACTTTCAATTGTTGAGAACTTTTCTTTCAACCAGCCGTCTGGCAGTCCATAGAAGTCGTGGGTGACTATTCCTTCATCGTAGCCATCACTTTCTATGTCAGTGTCCCATCCTTCTGAGTCGGGTACTCGGTAGCCATGACCACTGTAGAAGAACACTACTTCATCACCGGCCTTCTCGTTTGCGACAAGCCAATCGATCGCGTTCACGATTGCGTTTGCTTTTGCCTTTCTGTTCAAAAGCATTTTTATATTATCGCCAGGGTAGCCGAATTCTAGGAGTTCCTGCTCCATTTCCTTAGCGTCCTCATCTGGATGCCACAGATCACTGCTTCTTCCTTCATAATCTGCGATTCCAATTAAGACCGCCCATCGGGTTGGTTGTGGGGCGCCAATAGTGACGGTGTTTGTGTCCTTTTTTGTTCTGCCTTTGGTGTTTGTTACTGCTGCGGTTAGATCATATGATCCATCTGTGTCGACTGTCCAGTCGTAGAAGTAGTTGCTTCCATCAAAGTTGCCTGTAATGTCAATCCAGCTTAGCGGTTCGGGTCCATCTATCTTCAGCTCAACCGCGGCTATTCCATCTTTAGCTACTGCGGACATTAGGATCCGGTGGGTGCCCTGAGAAAGCGTTGCACCCTCCTCTGGATACACGATCTCAATGCTCAGAGGAACGACCGTAGGTTTAATGGGAGCACGCGCATTCGAATCTAGACGTTTGAGGTTGCTTGCCAGAACGCGTCTTGTCTCAGGGTATGCGGATGCAGTGAAGGGGAGAATTATAGCGAAAGTCAATGTTATCAGTAAAGCCAAGGCGAAGATTCTTCGATTCATACGAGCTCTCTCTTACATCAACATAATATGCGATCGATCCGCTAAAGTCTTTTGTTTATTTTTGTTTCGAAGATTTCTTCTACAATAGGTCAAGGTGTCGCTGAAGCACATGAAGATATAAGCTTAGAAAAGAAAGCATCTGATCATGGACCTTGACAACGGGTAGAGCCATCTCCAAGTATCCCGCTTCTTCCTTTTTTTCCTTTTGAAATATTAGCAGCTTGTTTGGGTTTAGCGGATTTAAGCTGGTTACATGTTTTAGACGGTTACTGATCCATGGTGTTCCATTTTTTCCCATTTCATAGGGTAGTGAAACGTTTCTTCGAGCTGGCTCAGCATTCTGATTATGTCGACTACATAATTGTAGGTAAGTCTGTGAAGCACCGTGTATAGCA
>JAGLZJ010000229.1 GCA_023131555.1 Candidatus Bathyarchaeota archaeon
ATTATGTCCGACGAGAGCCGCATAAGCCTTCAATCCTATCTTCCCACAGATATACAGTTCTTCTTGGTTCATCCCCCAGCATTCAACGATATCCAGCGCTTACTGCGAGAGCTACTACTCACTCCCACTCGCAGCAAGACAAGAGATTAACTCATCTGCAATGTTTCAGAAGCACTCAACTGGTCTGGACTGCAGCATATGCATCCGTATGCGCGGATCTTAGTTTCGGGATGAAGCGACCTGTTCTCTTTTGATACTTGACGTAGGAGTCACCGAATTCTTCGACTAACAACTGCTCCTCAAACACTGCAAGACCGACATACCCTGGAACAGCAACTAAAGGAAGCAGCGCAATTGGATTCCTGAGCAGTAAAACGAAGCCAGCAAACATCAGAAAATAACCTACGTATGATGGATGTCTCACGTACCGAAAAGCCCCCCAAGTCACCAGTCTATTCAGGTTAACACGACGACCACGCTCCAGAACACTCCACAGAAAGATAGCGCAACCAAAGATCACGAATGCAAACCCTATCGCTTCTGAACAGATCGATAAACCTGTGTGAACATCTATTGTCCATTCTGTTAGCCACCCGCAGGATCCAAAGAAAACGCAGAAACAGTAGGTGACTGCCTCGGTGAAGAAGGCGAGTGTGCCAAAGGCTGCGATAGATAGCTGAATGCTGCGCGTATGATCTCCTCTAAACGCCTCCCTGCTAATTTTACTCCGGCGTTCGGATGAAAGCAGAATCTTGATAGCATTCGCCAGATTCACTGCGAAAAACACTGACAAGAACACTCCGAGAAAAACTGCTTTCACAACCTCGGAGGACATGATTAATCACACGAGAGGCGTCAAGTCAACCTTGTTTACGACAGTTATTCAGGCTTTCGCAGGTACTGCTTGGCTTGGACGTGTGCGGGTCCTGCCAACGAAAAGGAGGATTGAGGCCCCGATGGAAACGAGAACCGTTGCAGCGATAAACCCCGTTCTGTAAGAGAGAACCTGAGAGACTCCTGCTGCCATTAACCCATCAATAAGGGGACCTACAATCAGAGTTCCTGGAAGCCCCCAGCTCAAGAAGAGCGTTGCATTGAACAGAGCAAACTGCCTCCCTCTGCGTTCACGCGGTATCAGTTTTGAAACAAAGGAATATGAAGCGGCTAGAACGATCACGTTAGAAGCCCCTCCTAGAAAGCTGCTTAGGAAGATAGCCCCCAAGTCATTGGCTAAGGCAAACCCTAATAGCGACATAATTGCGAGCACAGAGCCAACAAGTAGTAGAGTCTTATCATTCAAACGATTGGACATTCTTCTCACAAAGAGCCCGATCACCAGAATCGCCACTGATGCAGTATTCGCAATGTAGCTGAGAAGACTGCTGGACACATTGAAGCCTTCATCCAACGAAAGATACTGAGACTTCACTAAGGCAACTGAGTTTCTCCCGAAGTTGATGAATATCATCGCGACCAAGAAGAGAATGAACAATCGTGAGATGCCAAGTCCTACTCGCATACTGTCTCCTCTGTCTCTCCGACTCTTGGAAGCTCCTCCTTCAGGGGCAAAAAACATAGGCAGAGTGGAGCCAATCATCACCGCTGAAGCAACGAAGAACA
>JAGLZJ010000023.1 GCA_023131555.1 Candidatus Bathyarchaeota archaeon
CGTCACTCTTCGGGCTGATCCTCTGGCAGATTACTTTACTTGACTGGCTTGTGATTTTCGGAACTGTTATTGCGACTATGGGGCTTTCGCTTCTTCTGATCTCCCCCATAACGATCGCAATAGCCTTTCTAGCGTTCAGAAGAGGTTTAGACCCTGATATAATCGTGTATCCTATCATATCAACAATCGCGGATATTTTGGTCACATTATGCTATGTGTCTGTGTTAACCATCACATTTCCGACTTCCTTCAGTAGCTCGTTAGCCATATTGGCAATATGTGTCGCCTTCGTCTGCACCGTTTTAATAGCTCTTCACAGGAACTGGGATGCGCCAGAATTCAAGAGAACTGTAAGAGAAACATTCTACACGCTTATTATTGTGGCGATGATTGTGAATCTTACCGGGGTAATTCTTTCTCGGCTTCAGCATCTGATAGGGCGCAGGACAGGTATCTATGTGGTCTATCCCGCCCTCATCAACACGATTGGTGATGTGGGCGCTATAGTGGGATCAACAGCGACAACGAAACTTGCTCTCGGCACGCTAGAAACTAAGCTCAGATCATTAAAGGATCACTCTAATCAGATATTCGGGGCATGGGGTGCCTCTTCGATAGTGTTTCTGGTTCTAGCCATCATTTCAACACTATATGAGCGCGTAGGAATGCTACCCTTTCTGAGAAATGTATTCTTGCTTCTTATCACCAACATTTTTTCAGTGGTCGTCATGGTTTATGTGGTCTTCAGCATTGCTATTCTAACATTCCGCAGAGGTTTGAATCCGGATAACTTCGTCATTCCCATTGAAAGCTCGTTAGCGGATACAATCACGACCCTTTTCTTATTTTTAGTTGTGAGTTTGACTGGCTTATGAAGAAAGGGAAAAATACCAGCTATCCTCGTAGTGTAACTGCGTTGGTTGCCACTTCCTTCGGAGCGTTCTTAATTACATGGTGAAGTTGGAGAAGATACAGTATAAACCGATACCAGTTCGGGATCTGCTGATTGAGATTAAAGATCTATCTGAGCTGATGATAGATCTGGCTTACTCCGCTGCTCTTTTCGATAACCGGGAATTGGCAGAAGAAGTCTTGGAACTGGAGGAACATGTTGACGCCCTAACGTACCTCCTCAACATGAACGTAATGATCGCTGTTCGAGATGCACAAGACGCTGAGCGCCTGCTAGGTGTCCAAGCTGTAGCCTCGGCTGCAAACAAGATTTCCGATGCAGCGGCTGACATAGCCACAATAGTGACGCAGAATATACGAATCCACCCGATTGTAACGCAAGCATTCATGCAGGTCGAGGAGCATCTTGTTCGCACAAGAATAAACCCCGACTCCATTCTAGTGGGAGAACCACTTGGAAAACTGGAATTGGCTTCAAGAATCGGTGTTGACATAATAGCGATCAGAAGAATGGGAAGATGGATAATCAATCCTAAAAAAATCAATCTTGAAAATGCTGACATATTGATCGCCCGAGGCGCCCCCCATGGCATCGATGAACTAAAAAAAATCGCGGAAGGTCGAGTTAAAAGCTGGGACTAATGCAATGCCTCTAAATAAAGACAGATTTGAATTGATCGTGAGCAAGCTTGCTGAGCTTAAGGACACTTCTGAGTTGATGATAGATTTGGCCTATTCGTCACTATTGTTGAACAGTAGCCACCTTGCTGAGGAAGTTAGTGCTCTGGAAGAACATATGGACAAACAACACACGCGATTTGAGCTACTCGTTCTTTCTTGCGGCTTCGGACCAGTAGAATCGAAGGACTTCTTAGGTTTGATTCGGTTAGGAGTCGCCACAGAGCAGATTGCTGATGCGGGAGCGGAGATAGCGGAGGTTGTTCTACGCGGATTGCGACCGCATGCGGTTCTGAAACAGGCGATTGAGGAAGCAGAAGAAACCGTTGCGCGAGTCACAGTCTCCGCCAACTCCGAATTGATAGGGAAGACTCTGCGTCAGGCTCAGATTCATGAAGATACAGGGATGTGGATTCTGGCCATAAGAAGAGGGGATAGATGGCTGCGCCCTAGACCTAGCGCTGTGATCAAGGAGAAAGACGTACTAATCGCCTCAGGTTATGCAGGCGGGGAAGCAGACTTGGAAGGATTGGCTTCTCCAGAGTATAGCGTCTAGTTATGGACTGCGACACGCCTCTGCCAAATCTATTCAATGTTCAGTTTATCTCTGTATGCCTCAATATCCAAGAATCCATGTCCGCTGATGTTCATGCAGATGACTTTTTCTTGATTAGCCTTTTCAGCTTTCCGTGCTTCATCTATGCTGGCTCTCACCGCATATGATGACTCAGGTGCGATTAACCATCCTTCGTTTTGAAAGAAGATTCTAGCTGCTTCCATGACGAGTCTTTCATCTGTTGGATAAGCGACAGCCTTCACCAGACCATGTTTTCGAAGGGCGCTTATCAACGGAGCTGCTGCGTGATATCGCAAGCCATCTGCTCTGATAGGGGTCATTTCTGTTTTATGCCCTAACGTGTACATCTTGAGTAGCGGAGTCTTTTCCGCCACGTCCCCGAAGTCGTATCTGTATTCACCCCTTACGAGGTTGGGTGCTGCTTCTGACTGAGCCGCTAGAAATTGACATTCACGTTTTCCCTTTAGCACCTCCCCTGCAAAGGGTAATGCGATTCCTCCGAAGTTTGAACCTCCGCCTAAGCAGCCTACTATCAGATCTGGTTCATCGTCTGCTTTCTTGAACTGTTCGATTGTTTCTAAACCGATTATTGACTGCTGGATGAGAACATAGTTCAGAACGGATCCAAGGCAGTACACTGAATTTTCCTCGGAGTTTGCCTTCTCTAATCCTTCCGAAACGGCTATTCCTAGTGAACCTTGGTGTTTTGAATTCTTCTGCAGGATCTGTCTGCCTACTTCAGTCTCTCTGCTTGGAGAAGCGTAAACTGTTGCTTCGAGAAGCTTCATGAAAGTTCTGCGGTCAGCCTTCCAATCGTATACTGCTCTGACCCAGAAAACCTGGCACTGCAAACCCATCAATCTCGCTGCATAGGATAGCGCGCTTCCCCATTGTCCTGCACCTGTCTCGGTCACCAATGTTGTCTTTCCTTCTTCTGCAGCGAAGTATGCTTGAGCCAAGGCGGTGTTGACTTTGTGAGACCCTGTCGGTGACAGGTCTTCTCTTTTATAATACAACCTGACTTTTTTCAGTCCAAGATGTTTCTCAAGTCGTCTTGCTCTATAGAGGGGTCTCGGTCTTCCTGCTTGAATGTAGAGTTCCCTTATTCCCTCGGGAATGGAAATCCACCTATCGGTTGAAGCCTCCTGCTTCAGACATTCATGGATCATCGTTTCCCCCAGAAACTTCATTCTTGAGGGGCCGTGTTCTGGTTCCTTTGGAGGAGGTAACTGCTCAGGTAAGTCCGGTGCAATATTATACCATTTTCTCGGCAATTCTTCCAAAGGAAGAATAATCTGATTCGCCTTCACAATCTCACGTCCAACAAACAGTTGCTGAGTGGTGCAGATCATCCGCTTCCGCTATTTCAATCTTTTCCAGTTGCACATACCGCTTCTTCGTCCGCGTTATGGGGTCTATGAGCTTTCTTGGGCTTCAACGTGGGAGTCTTCTCCCACTTGCAGCTCAAGCAAACCTGCGTGCTTCTTTACCCTTGCGTTGATGAGCATAATTCTTGTACCTTTCTCAATCTTGCTAGCTTCTATAGCCTTCTGATTCCAAAACGCAACCGGGATCTCTCCTGTTTCATCTTCAAGAACCATTTTCAGGACTCTGCCTTCTGTCTCATCTCGCCGCTTGAATATATTGATTGGACGTTTTCCTTTCACGGTTCCTTTCAGATTTACTCTCCGCTGTGATTCCTCAACTTCCTCGATTGTCTGCATAAACTCGCTGGGGAGTGGCAAGTTTCCTTCAGTTATTGGTGGAGCTATCACAACATTTGTACGTTCGCCGACATGCAGTTCTGTCTCTCCTTGCCATGATAATCTGATGTATCCATGTTCCACTTTCAGTATCTGTCCAAACTGAATCTTTTCAGCCAAGTCTGCCTTTTTGTCCCACATTACAACTTTGATGGTTCCAGTGTTGTCTCCGATTAATAGTCGCGCAACTTTCCCCTTTCCTTGCGGTTTTGAGAAGGTTTTCGGGGGTTTTGTGAGGAGGACGCGACCAGTGATCGTTACGTCGTTGAATCCTGCAATCAGTTGGTTGATGTTGATGCTTGACGAGAAGACGCTAGGTCTATTTTTGAGTCCGAGTTCTACTGCAACTAGTCTAGCCGCAGCTTCAGTTGTCAAGTATCCGTTACTCTGAGTTTTTTTCAGTTCAATTGCATTCATTATTTCCTTGTGTGTTGAACCGGGGCATTCAGAGAGGATCTCTTGCACTATCTCTTCTGCCTTCATTTCTCGTTGCAACGGCATATTTCTTAAAGGGCTTATCTGGGAATAACTTTTCCCTATCCCCACTATGGAGCATTCTTGCTCCTTGGTGAAGATGGGAGAACAGGTGCTTCAGAGAAACCGTCGTTGCTGGAGGCTCTTTGATTGTATGATCAGTGCTCAGTCTGATTTATCTTCTTTATGAAGCAGTAGGAGGAAGATTATCACCAAAGCAATGAAGGCAGTGGCCATCAGTGTGTATATTAGGATCTGAAAGAACTCTTCAAGTCCCAAGGTGGTTTCCTCTCGGTCCATAGTAGAAAGATTGTTATTTAAGCTATCGCTCCCACTCCTTCATCAACGTGCCATAGAGTTGCTCGCTCTCCTCAAACGTATCGTAGTTTCCTAGTGCATTCGCAAGCTTCTGCGCTATCAGATGATAGCAGAGATGTATCTGATTGTCCATTACTCGAAAATAGAAGTCATCACATGTACAAAAATCTGCGGCAGGCATGATCAAGTAGTCTCGTGTCTTTCCGACCACAATCCAAACGTTGCGATTTCGCGGGCTAAAGATGTATCTTTTCACTCTTCTTTCTTTAACTGTCTCCATCGCTCGTGTCAGACGCTCCCCAAAGACATTCAAAAGCTTTGTCAGTTCTTCTTCTTCAAGCTTCTTCGTTTCCGTTGCCTTTCTACAGATCTGCTCGAGGATTTTAAGCTCTGGAGCTTTTCCCACGTGGTTTTCGCCGCAGGCTGATGTTATGCCCATGCGAATACGAGAGTGCACGTTTTAAAGCGTTTCTTTTTTTAAAGCTGGTCGCCAATTCATCTTGTCAGGGTCTTCAGTTGTTCTGTCTTTCCTAGAAAGGAACCATCAAGAAGTGAAACATCTGCTTGGTCGAGGTCTACAGCCTTGGAGCGAAGAAGGGGGCTGATGTACTTTCGTCCTTTGCTCGGTTTATTAATTGGTCGTCCTCCAAGAAAATGATTGAAGCAGGGCATTACGAACAGTTGCTTAGCTCTTGGTCTCACCGGGTTCTCTACTGATGCCCCGCGTGGGGTGCGGGTTTTAGTCTGCCTTTCCTCATAAATTCTAGCTAGCTCTCTGGATCTTAGTCTCGCCTTAATCCACACGGGAGCCACCATTCGATATCCAAAAGTATCGGAAAGGGCAACTGTTGGGTGGACATGTGCCATTAACAGAGTCTTGCATTCCAGTAGCTTTTTGGAAGGCCAAGTGTGGCCATGGAAAACGCCTAGATCTCCTAAAGCTATACCTGGTGCTGGATGAATGTGAATTGTCGAAGGGAGTAATGGTTCAAGGTTTCCATCATGGTTTCCTCTGACGATTTGTATATCTCGAATCTCTTTCATGAGACCTGAGAAAAATTGTGGGACGTCTCGCCATTCCCCTAACTCGGTCTTCGCAATTGTGTGTTTTACGTCGCCTAAAACAATGAGTCTGTTGGGGCTTGTTTTAGATATGAGTCTGATCAGCCTCCTTCTGAGTCTGGGCATCTGAGAGGGCACATGTATCCCTTTCTTGGAGAGTCCAATCTCCCATCCTATGTGCAAATCTGAGATAATGAGCGTTCTCGGTCCATGGCCGCTGATGACGATGGCTGGGTAGTCTTTAATGGGGGTCAACATGGCGTGGATCTGTTCCAAGCGCTGTTGAGATTCTTCGATGAAGTCGTTTGTTTCCTGCTGCTATAAAATCAACCGTTGCTGTGGGACTCAGTGGACTTGATAGAGGTGCGCCTTTCGAAGTAGTGATGATTGCGCCGGATTCTTGTATAACCAGGATGGCTGCCGCGATGTCTGTAGTGCGAAGTTTTCCTCTGATGTCAATGAAGCCATCCATGGTTCCATCTGCTACGTAACATAGCTCCAATGCGTTGGCTCCTAGATGGCGAACATGTTTTATTTGGGCTAATAACTTCGCTAGTTTTTGTGAGGCTTCACATGAATTGATGTCAACGCCAACAACGGCGTCATCTAGGTTGTCTACTTGCGTTGGATTAACCTTCTCGGAATTTCGGAATGCTCCTCGGCCTCTTTGGGCGAGATATGTCGTGTTATGAAACAGATCCACGACAACACCGGCCTCAATGTTGTCCAACTGTGGGGTGACGCTGATGGCGATACTGGAGCAAGCAAAAGGTATCCCTCTCAGAAGATTCGTTGTTCCATCAATCGGGTCTGTTGTCACGTAATATTTTGGGGTCCTTCCGTAACGCTGTATGCCAGTTTCCTCGCTTATTAGAGTGAAGTCGAGTCTCTGTTCCTGAAGCGCGTCAACGATTGCTTTCTCCGCTTCTAGATCGATGTGTTTCTGGCTGTCGCCTCCCGCTCCAACGCCGTATGTTCTGCTTGCGATTGGCGACTTAAGGAGTGGCTTAACGGCTTTCTTCACGCGTTCCGCAGTCTCATTAAGAACCTCGAGAAAGTCCATGGTTTATGATGGCAGGCTGCAACCTTTTAAACAATCCGAAAAGCATAGTGACGGCTTTCTACGTACTGACTCTGCATAGTTTTATGAACTCGTAAGATTCGGATTCGTTGCATGAAACAGAGTGAGATGCTTTGATACGCACGCGTTAAGGTTTATATGGTTGCCCCCTGTCAAGCTAATGCACAAACATGTGTGCAATCGTCATGAACGTTCCAAAAGACATCAGAACGTATTGCCCGAAATGCCATGCTCACACTAAGCATACTGTGAGTCTATATAAACCTGGCAAGCCGCGAGCTCTTGCAGTCGGAGCTCGTCGTCACAAACGTGAGAAGCGTGGGTATGGCGGTCGAGGATGGCCGTTACAGACGAAGTTTGCCAAGACCACTAAGAAGCAGGTTCTGAAGCTGAAGTGCGGTAAATGTGGTTTTATCATTCAGAGAAAAGGCATTCGTCTAAGAAAGCTGACTATAGGAGGTAGCGACTAGACAATGAGCGCTGATTGGGTAGATCTTATTCCGAAGCCGAAGTCCTGCTTCCTGCGCGTTCGATGTCCCGACTGTGACAACGAACAGCTTGTCTTCAGTCATCCAACCAACAAGGTGAAATGCAATATATGCGGAACCAACCTAGCCACTCCAACAGGTGGTAAAGGCGAGTTCAAAGGCGAAATCACTGCTGAGTTGGAGTGAGAGTTAAAGAGCAATGTCCGTCCTTCGGAAGTCTGAGTGGCCAGAAAGGGGCGAACTTGTACTTGCCACGGTCAATAAAGTAACTAACTACGGTGCTTATCTCATACTTGAGGAATACGCCAACAAAGAAGGCTTTCTACACCGTAGCGAGATCAGTACGAGTTGGATACGAAACATCCGACACCACGTTCGAGAAGGGCAGAAGCTTGTTCTACGAGTGCTCCGGGTTAATCCGGGAAAGAGACACATCGATCTCTCACGCAAGCGAGTCAATAGACGTGAACGTATAGAGAAAATCCAAGCATTCAAGCATGAACGGAAGGCCGAGACGTTCCTTCACCACGTGGCTGAGACATTGGAGAAACCCTTGGACGAGATTCTTGAGAATGCAGTCTTCCCGATGGAAGAAACATATGGCAGCATCTATGAAGGACTAGAAGAAGCCAGCCGTCGAGGCTCGGAAGTATTGACGAAGATAGGCGTTCCTACAGACATTGCTGAAGCTTTAACAGAAATAGCTAAAGAAAGAATTCCCCCTTCACACGTCGAAGTGAGAGGAACTCTGCAACTCGTCAGTGGCAAATCCGACGGAGTCAACGGCATCAGGGATGCGTTGAAAGCCGCCCAGGATACCCCCCTAGCTGACGCCACGAGTATCCGGGTGTACACGACCACTCCTCCGAACTACTGCTTGGAAGTCAAGGCAGAGAATTACAAGCAGGCTGAAGCTCTATTGCAGAAGGCTTCAGAGCGCGCCTTAAAGATGTTGACAAAGTCAGGTGGCAGAGGCGATTTTAAAAGGGAAAAATGATGGGCTGGCTTCTGAGGAAATGCGAGAAGTGCAACCAATACACATTGAGCGTTTCCGTCTGTCCGTATTGCAAGAGCAAGGTTCACATTCCCCACCCCGCAAAGTTTTCCCCAGATGACAAATACGCAAGGTATCGAATAGCTCTAAAGGAAGGGTCCATTCATGAAAACCACGATAAAAGAAGAACTTAAGGTAGCGCTTGAATCCCCCATCCTTATAGAGGGACTGCCCGGTCTTGGAATGGTGGGCAGAATCGCCGTTAAGTACATCATTAAACAGTTAAATGCCGAAATGCTCGGGCTACTTTACTCCCCTCACTTCCCATACTACGTTGTCGTAAACAAGAAAGGCAGCGTACGTTTGCTCCGAGGCGAGTTCCACTACTGGAAGAACCCCAAGGGCTCAGACCTAATCTTATTCACCGGCGACTCTCAAGCACAGACAGTGGATGGCCAATACGAAATTGCTGAAACCATTTTGGACTTCGCAAAGAAGCAGGGAGTTGCATCCATCATCACTCTTGGTGGCTATCGAAAGGAAGCAGGCGAATCGCCAAAGGTTGTTGCAACAGCTACTGATGATGAAATCCTCAGCAAAGCTGTTGAAGCAGATGCTCTTCCAAGTCCCCCGGGAAATCCGATAGTTGGGACCGCAGGCCTACTTGTCGGCATGGCGAAGTTCAAGAAGCTTCCCGCTCTATGTTTGCTGGGCGAGACTCGTGGTTACCTGCCGGACCCAAAGGCCGCTAAGAGCCTTCTTATTGTTCTTCAGAAAATGCTCGGAATCTCTTTGAACCTGGATGATATTGAGAAAGAAATCGAGAAATCAGCTGGAATTTTGGAGAGGATGCAGGCAATAGAGGCTCGCAGAGAAACCTATGCTAAGAAAATGCGGAAAGGCGAAGAAGACAAAACCACCTACATCAGTTAGCGACTAACATACGTGTGCTGAGGTTTGACAATTAAAGGGACTATCTTGGATAATGCGTAGCTTCTTTGTGAACAGAAAATACGGCTTGTACGCACGCGGGGCAATTTAGTCGGTCTCGCTTTGCATCTCTCGATTAGAACCGCGAGTATGGGTAGGAGTTACTGAATAAACTGAATCCTCACAGCTTGTCCTCCCTACTGCATGTTTGCCAACATAATCAGTTCTAGCTGTGAACGCCTTAAAGAAAGATCAGTTCACCATCAAAGAACTCCTTAAAAAGCTCAGGCAAATTATGAGAAAAGCAATGGGGTTGAGCGTGTTTCTTGCTGATCCCAATAGGCTCTTTAAGAATCACAACCTGCTTGGCAACTCTACTTATTTCTTTAACAATGTTTTCTATCTCAGAAAATGGAATGTGAAGTAACACATGTCTGCTTAACACCGCGTCTTGACTCTTATCTGGTAAAGGAATTCGCTTGGTAATATCTGCATAGATAAATGTGTCAAGATTACTCTCTTTCAAAGCTTCCAGAGAAAAGTCCAAACCTAAGTAGCGCGCGCATGCGCATCTCCCGCACACTCTCATTTTTCCGCGAGGTAATACTCGATCCTATGTTGCACGACATGCGTACACGCAGGCTGCTGTGCAGAG
>JAGLZJ010000230.1 GCA_023131555.1 Candidatus Bathyarchaeota archaeon
CGGCCGGGATTTGAACCCGGGTCGGTGGCTTTCTCCCTTCGTCGAGAGGCCACTATACTTGACCGGACTATACTACCGGAGCTTGAATAACACTACTCGACTTCCCCGTGCGCGTTTTGTATGTAACAAGGAGCATTTATCGTTTCTGAAAGGAGGTTCTATTCCTTCTTTGGAGAAACGTTTCTCTCTCGTAAGCTCAGATTACCAGCTTTTTCCGTAACTCGTCTTTTTAGGTAATTAGTAGACCAGTGTGTGTTCTCGGAAATAGGGAGTGTACGGGAGATGCTTTCACTGTGTTGGAGGTTTAACTCTCCCTTGGAGAAGGGTTATTTGAATGATGGCATTATTTCCTTCGCGAATCTTCTCATCGAACCAATGATTTCTTCATTTCGAGAGAAAGATGTTAAGAAGTAGCTGGCGCCTCTTTCCTTTGCTACTTCGATCCCTTTGGAAAGCTCTCTTGAGTCGTAAGGTCCCCATGCGCCCAAACCACCAGCCATGAAGCTAATCTGGTTTTTGCGGTTCACTTGCTCTGCAGCTCTCAAGACTTTCATCTTTCCTTCATAGTAGTCTTCAGGCTTCGCTCCTGGACGAAACTGGGGAATGTAGCATATGTCGGCATAGCTCCCAGCTAGCTGGAGCATCCGGTCTCCCTGACCGCCGAACAAGAGTTGCGGATGCGGCTTCTGTACAGGCTTGGGATCCAGCACTGCATCCTTGGCCCGATAGTGTTTTCCTTCAAAGGTGACTTTCTTCTGGGTCCAAAGCTTGATCATGAGCTCAAGGCCTTCTTTTGTCTTGTCTACTCTGATCTTTGGCTCGTTCCATTCACTGTACCCCTCAAATTCGACTTGGGACCATCCGGCCCCTACACCCACAACTACTCGTCCTTTTGAAAGGATGTCAATCGTTGAAATCATCTTTGCTAACATGCTGGGCGATCGAAAAGGAATTGGAGTGACCAGGGTGCCAAGTCGGATGTTATCGGTCTTTGCGGCAAGATAAGTCAGCGTTATCCAGCTTTCAAGAGTGGAATTACTATCAGGTCGCTTAAGCCATTCAGTTTCTCCCCACATGTAATGGTCAGGAATCACCGCTCCATCGAAACCAAGTCTATCAGCCTCCAAAACCGCTTCCTGTATTAACGCTAAATCTACAAACCAGTTCCCTAAACCCGAAAGAAAGAATTTCACTAGGATCCCATCCGCATAAGTCCATGAACATCATAAAAGCCTTACTCGATCTCCCTGAATTATCTGTAGCTATACCTGTCCCCCGAAACACCCAAGTGGAATCTCGGCACTCACAAGTTATGATGCATGCATTCTCTGAAAAACGTTATTTTCTCATCGTTTCTCTGCTTTAGGTTCTTCTTGACCAGCAAGGTACGATAGGGACAATGGTTTAACTATAGAGCTTGATGTGAGACTGATGAGCATATTATCAACATTCTCCATGTAATCCATACTCTCTGATTTCAAGTCTGACATGAACCTGACAAAATCCGAGTAGTTTCTATGGAGAGAAATCATAACTCCATTCCTTCCCATGCCATGTGCTCTTGCCACAAAAATCACATTCGGATTTTCCAAAACAAGAGTCTTTG
>JAGLZJ010000231.1 GCA_023131555.1 Candidatus Bathyarchaeota archaeon
AAGGCAATGTTGATTTCCGTTAGATTCTGAACGCCCTTCAATTTAGAGACATTCGGAGCGCTCTCTATTAGGCTGTCAGCTTGAGGATTACAGACAAATAGAAAGAAGCTTGATGGAAAGCGCTCTACAAGGTCTTTCACACTAGCGGCTTCTATGGCAAGATAGAAGGTTGTCTGGTCATTCTTGGCGCCGTCTTCAAGAAACCGTCTGAGAAGTAGGTCTTTCTCGTCACATGAGATCGATGTGAAAATCACGGCATATCGCTTGGGGATTCCACCAATGAGAAGACGATCAAGGTCGCTGTATCCCGTTCCAACGCGGTTAGACATGCCTGCAAGAACGTGCAGAGTGATTGGCTCCGGTTCTAGCATCATGTGGCGACCAACGTCGTCCTTGATTACAAGTTTAGGATTCAATCTTGAAGCGCCCTTCGTGAAGCTTCTCAAGGTAAGCTTGATCTCCTGCAAAGACTGTTGTGGAAGCATTCTTCCCTTCAAATCAAGGGTGTTCCCTTGAAGCTGGCTGTAGTTGGGTTTCGCCGAGACTTCGAAGCCAGGAGGAATAGCATCTTCTACTCTGGACATGGTGACTGGTTTTTCTCCAATGTTGGACACCCCAATCAGGATGCTCAAGTCTTCGCCTGCCTTTACCGTTCCAGAGGGGCAAGAAAGCCTCACTTGCACATTCATCGGGGAAGGAGGCGGTATAGGAGGCGTGGGCAGAATCTTTTCATCAAGGGCAGCGAAAAGCCTGCGCATCTGTCTGAAGGTTTCTAAGTACTCGAGACCGCGCTTCGTGATCTTGTAGAGTTTTGAATCCTCAAACACCGCTTCTTTAACGAAGCCTCGAAGGGTAAGAAAACGCAGGGACTTCTTCGCTCTGTCAACAGGTAGGTTGGCTCCGTAAGAGGCTCTTGTTAGCCTGCAAGCTCCTTTTCTGGCTACGATATCCAAGAGATCTGCGTAGATCTCATACCGAGTCCTGCGCTTTGCCAAATACTCCACTTTCCATTATTCTCTTGAGCCCGAACCATTGGATCACAATGAAACCAATAAGAAATCTGAGCCAAACAGTTAAAATTCTTGTGAGAATCGTAGCAGCGGCGCTCACATCAAGCGGTATGCCAAATAGAGTGAACAAGCCGGTCATGGCTATGTCGGGAAGACCGACTTCTGCAGGAATACCGAGGGGAATAGACTTTATTGCGACTAGGAGAGTGTAGACTACTGCGACCTCCAAGAATAGAACAGGAACACTCGGCTTCAAATACCCTATTGCTACGAAGACTAAAAAGACAATCAAAATGCTTGCGAACCATGTCAAGGCGAAAAAGAAAGAGGGAGCAATGAGTTTCGAGGGCTCCGACGCAAATGTCCGCAGGGATTTATAGAAAGCCTGCAGTGTCTCAACAATTCTAGCGCGGAAGTCGTTCGCTTTAAATCGCCCTCTTGAGAGCCATTCGAGAAGGCGCAGAATCTTGTTTATCAACCTCTCCGTCCAGTCTTCTCTAATACAAACCACTATGAGAAAAACGAGGGCAATTATGCTCGCAAAAGCGATTATTAGTAGCACGTGGAGAACTAGCGT
>JAGLZJ010000232.1 GCA_023131555.1 Candidatus Bathyarchaeota archaeon
GGGGTTCAACTGGACAATCATAAGAGACGAAGAATGGTATGTGGAAGCCGGCGCTGGCATGGGAAAAACACTGCAAATCGCAGACAATCTTGAAGCCTACACCTTGACAGACATGGGAACCTACCTCAAATACTTCAAAGATGGCATAATCTCCTCCGAAGCTCTGGTGACTGAAGGAGAAGAACTGCTCAATGTGTACAGCGCAATTGCAGGTAACCAAACACTGCATTCAGACATCAACTTCGATTTAGCCATCACTTTCATGAAGTTCCTTGCCTCCGAGAAGGGGCAGGATATAATCGCCAGCTTCGGCGAAGATCTGTACGAGCAGAGTCTTTTCTATCCAGCAGTCAACCTACTAGAACATGACACAGAGCCGACAATAGTGCAATGGATAACTGACTACGCCTTCTTCAGCGGATACGAGTGTCCTCCAGAATACCAAGATGACCGACCTGAACTCTACACTGAACGATCGGAGCCATCGTAGTGTGGGAGCTACTGCAGAATCCAATACTTCAAATAACGATTAGATCCATTCAGATTTCAGGAACAGCCACGCTACTGGCATCTCTCTGGAGCCTGCCCCTCGGCATTCTCGTCGGAATGAAGCGTTTTCCCGGAAAACAGCTTGCCAAAGGAATTTTCAACGCATTGCTTGGAGTACCGACTGTCGCTCTCGGCCTGATTCTTTATCTTCTCTTCTCCAGAACAGGAGCCTTTGGCTTTCTCCATCTTTTCCCCAGCCCTCAAGCCATAATCATTGGTCAAGCCATCCTCGTGACCCCCATAATAATCAGCCTATCCATAAGTGCTGTAGAGTCTGTGGATCCCGAGATAACCGACTTGGCGAAGACTCTGGGAGCTTCAGAGATCGAGGCTTCACTAGCAGTTCTCAGAGAATCTATAGCAGGCGTTGTCTTAGCCATCGTAGTAAGCTTCAACAGAGCCATCGCTGAATTGGGGGTCGCTCTTGCAATTGGCGGAAACATCAGGGGATTCACGCAGGTCTTGACAACCACCATAGCGCTAGAAGTCAATAGAGGCGAGGTAGAATACGGAATCCAATTGACTTTCATACTCCTGGCAATAGTTTTCGCTATCACAGCCCTCACAATCCTGATTCAGAGACGGATGAAATGAAGACCCTGGTTGAACTGAGGGAAGTTACGAAGCGATACAGCGCCATAACCGCCCTTGATGGCGTGAGCTTGAAGGTTGAAAAGAAAGAAATCCTCACTGTCGTTGGACCTAACGGCTCTGGAAAAACATCTTTGCTCAGGATACTGGCTTCCATAGACAGTCCAAGCAGCGGAGAAGTCCTGTTGGAAGGTCGGGAAGTCACTGACCGGAACAGAGGTCAAATCAGAAGGAGAAGCACCCTGGTTTTTCAGAAAACAGCCTTGTTCAGCACAACGGTCTACAAAAACGTTGCATACGGGCTCAGACTGAGAGGTTACTCGTCGAGTGAAATCGATGATAAAGTCGAAGAAGCCCTGCGTCTCGTAGGGCTTGAAGGATATGGGGGACGCCCCGCAAAGAAGCTTTCGGGCGGAGAGAAGCAAAGGGTTTC
>JAGLZJ010000233.1 GCA_023131555.1 Candidatus Bathyarchaeota archaeon
ATTCACTCCTCTCTCTTCTCAGGCTCGTGGACCAAAGCGAGAGTGAGAAGAAAGGAGGGGAGAACTACTGCTGCAGCGATAAAGAATGGGAGTTGGGGGGAAAAGTGTTCGTACATTATCCCTCCTACTAAGTTGCCGATTGCCATGAATATGAAGCCAACGAAATTGGTGAAGCCCCCGACTTTTCCTCGCTCATTTCTTGGCGTCAAATCGGCCTGCAATGCACCGAATCCTGCGTTCAGCATCACCATTCCAGCGCCAACTAGCATCAGGGAGACGACGAGTAAAGGCACGTTTCCGTTCACGAAGATCCACATAGAAGCCCCAAACAACAGGTAGGAAATCAGAATCGGGATTTTCCTGTTTACTTTATCCACGGTCTTTCCAATAGGTATTGCAAGAAGAATCGTCGTTATTGGCACAGCAGCTGTAATCAGCGGCCAGATCGCTTCATCTATTAGAAGCTCTTTGACAGCGTAAACAGGGAAATACAGCATCACTGTCGCGAAGCCGAACTGCGTGATAATGAGAGCGAAGAACAAGAAGAGCAGGGACCGTGGCAGTCTCCTCCAGACAGCAAAGCTTTCTTTCATTGCCACAGGATAGCTTCTGAAGAATTCAGTTAACTTCGGTTTCACTGTCGTCTTGATTGTTTCTTTCAATCGAAAAACCCTCAAGAGAGCAGCTGCCAAGAACAGGACCACTACGATCCCGTATCCGATCCTCATCCCCATCATCAAGCCAAAAGTATTGCGAAGAAGCACCGCAACAACCGGCCCAGGAGTCGTCGACGCACTTGCTATTAGAGTGACAATGCTAAAGCCCATTCCTCTCTTCTCTGGTGGCAGGGAATCGGCAACCATCGCCATTAGGGCAGGTTGATAGGTTGAGTTGAACAGACTCATTAAGATTGCTCCAATGAGGATGAAGTGCCACGACGGCGCGATGACGTAGAAAATGTAACTCAAAGCTACTCCGAATGTCATGATCGTGATGATCCATTTTCTCCCGAATTTGTCAGCAAGATATCCTCCAGGGAACTGCATTGATGCCAAGGCTAAGAACTGAAAGAGCCCTATTGTCCCAACAATCGTCTCAGTGGCATTTAGCCCTAGAACGTAGAGAGCGTAGTAGGCCGTGGGAATCTCCGCAGCAAAGTCGATCAGAATCCAACTTGCAATGAGAACGGCGTAGTTACCTTTGACGAAGGAGAATTCCTTTTTGAGACGATGCATGAGAGACATGGATTCAGTGGCTCCTGCAATTCTTCCTTAGGGACACACCTTGAGAAGAGATCTATGGTCACCGAAGTTTAACGTATTGGATAAAGTGGTCAGTTGACTGCCCACTACGATCGTAGCGAAAAGATTTGCAGGAATCCATTACATGATTATATAAATGTGCTTTCTGCCCACTGTTTCAGCCTATCTACACATTCCTTTTTTACCAGTATGTTGTGGGATCTACGCTTCAGGGATTCAAGGAATTCTATCCGTTTCTCAACACTTCTCGCCTCGGCAGCGCCGCCATAGTAAAGCTTCCCTTCAAGGAACTCTTTCAT
>JAGLZJ010000234.1 GCA_023131555.1 Candidatus Bathyarchaeota archaeon
TGCTGAAAAGCAGATTTAAGGGTTGCGTAGGATGCCCCGCACACCTGAGTCAGTCATTCTTCCTTGGTCTTCGGCTCTCTTACGGCGAAGAGTATGATTAGGCTGACTGAAGCGCCTAGGATCAAACTGAGTATGAACGGGTAAGCAGGTGAAACCCCGTAGAGAATCCCGCTAAACGCTGATGCAGGTACAGTAGCCAGTATGTTCATCGTCACTATAGTCCCCATGATCCTGCCTCTCTTCTCTTTGGGAATTAGGTCAGCCAACAGTGCGTTGTATGCAGGCATGATCAAGCATCCTCCGACTCCGAACATGACGTGGACAATCAGTAACATAGAGAAACCGTTTGATAGTATGAAGAGGAGAGTTGAAGGCATGAAGAGAGCGTAGGCAATAAGGATGGATCTCCTGCGACCGATCTTATCAACAACTTTCCCAAACGGGAAACCGAGGATGATAGTCGTGGCAATCCAAACTGTGTTCACGAGACCCCACTCCAATTTACTGATCCCTACCACATTCAAAACATAGAGAGAAGTGAACAGGCGAAACATGGGCTCCTCAAAGGCGCTTACAAGAAACGCAATTGTCACAAATCGCAGGTTTCGCGGCATGTCTCTCCAAGCTTCTCTAATCGCAGTCAGAGAGTCTCTGAATGCTTCTTTCACAGCCCCAAGTTCGATTGGCTGGGGATTCGCAAGAGTCTCTCGAAGGAAGAACAGCCGAATGAGTGCTGCAGCCAACATGCAGAAAAAAACCACAGTGTAGACCAGCCGCATACCAGGGACAGTGCCATAACTGGCAACAAGGTAGCCTGCGATTGCAGGTGCAACTATAGTCGGTATGTTAGGGATTACATTGACGGCTGCGTATCCCATTCCACGTTTCTTTGGGGGAACTGAATCTGCCAGTATAGCGTCAAGAGCGGGCTGGTAGATTAAGCTGAGATTTGAGATGACCATCCCAATCAGTACAAACCTCCAGTCCGGTGCAAATATGTGGAAGAGGAAAGAGAATGCAATGACGAAAGTCATCATCACGATAATCTGCCTTCTTCCATGTCTATCAGCAATGACTGCACCAGGAATTCGAACCAACCCTAATACCAAGGCTCCGACGGACCCCATCAATCCGATGACTTCTGGTGGAGCTCCTAGATCTGTGAAGAAGGGGGATTCGAAAGGGGAAGTCATTGAAAAAGTGAAGAATACGAAGAGCCAGCTGACAATGAGAGTCAGCAAGTTTCCTCGCATAAAGGAAAACTCGGACTTAATCTTTGTCAGAACACTGCTCATTGAGCGAAACCGACCCTGTGACGTCAGGACTACGCGATTCTTACATATATCCACTCCGCGACACGTATGAAATTCCGCCCAATGGATTCGCAGAATTGGCAACTTCGTGTGAGAAAAGTTTTAGCGCACGCTGTCGGTTATCTGCATGCAACAAGACGTTGGCTGCTTGCGACATCGACGCTCTGATAACAGCTTTAGATCGCCTCGTTGACTCTGGAAACACAGTCTTGGTCGTCGAGCACAACCTAGAAGTCATCAAAATGGTG
>JAGLZJ010000235.1 GCA_023131555.1 Candidatus Bathyarchaeota archaeon
GAACAGATGAGACAGGCCCTATGGAAAATGGCAACCTGCTAGTAGTGGCCTGAATCACCTCTCGAACGATTGTTGGTTGTCTGTATGCCGAGAAGGCAAATAGATCATCAGAAGAGAGCGGGTTCAACAGCTGAAGAGAAGCATTAAACATGAAGAACACGCATGAATCATTAAGAGAATACTTCGGAATCGAAAGCGCCACTTTAAAAAGAGTGAGTAGCTACGGGAAAAGCGACAACTACCAAGTAGAAACTTCTCAAGGACAGAAGCTCATCTACAAACAATACAAAGCTGAACATGGACTACGTGAAATATTGGATGCGGAGAACCAAGTTCTACAATATCTTGTACAGCGTTTTCCGAACTCTTACCCCGCCCCTCTAAGAAACCTGAAGGGTGAATTCACCTCAAGTATTGAACACGGCAAGCAACTTGGCCGACTGCTCACTTTTATTGAAGGAAGACTCCTGGCTGAAGTTGACCACTCCACAGGGCTTTTTCACTCCATCGGCAACTTCCTCGCTAAGATGGACAGGGCACTGATTGATTTTCATCATCCAGTAATTGAAGCCCGACAACTAAACTGGGACTTAAAACACTGCCTAGACAATCGGAGATATGTCAAGTATATTGAAATGCCACAGCATCGAAAACTTGCCGATTATTTCTTTCTTCAGTTCAGTGAAAATGTTCTTCCAGAGATACCGAATTTAAGGAAGAGCGTAATCCATTCAGACGCAAACGACTGGAACCTAGTCGTTCGCAGAGGTCAGGTTGCTGGAATTATCGACTTCGGCGACATGGTTTACTCATCATTAATCAATGAATTGGCAACCGCAATTGCCTATGCGATTCTGGGAAAACTGGAACCAGTTGAATGGGCTTGTCACATAATAGAAGGATACAACGAGATACTGCCTTTAGAGGACAAGGAAGTCGAACTACTCTACTACCTTATCGCAACTCGCCTTTGTACGAGTGTCTGCTACTCAGCTTACTATAAGACGCGATATCCTGACAACGAATACATCACCGTAAGTGAGAAGCCTGCGTGGGAAATGCTGGAGAGATGGGGCTCCATAAGTCCCATTCAGGCGACAAACAAATTCAGAAGGACCGCAGGCTTGCCAAAAAGGGGCGACTCACCACCCAAGAAAGCCCTGAATAAAAGATGGAAGTATATCAGCAAATCGCTCTCCGTCAGCTATTCACGACCTATCGAAATGGTGAAGGCTGCATTCCAATATATGTATGATGTTGCCGGTCGAACCTACCTTGATGCTAGAAACAACATTCCTCATGTCGGACACTGTCACCCCAGTGTAGTTCAGGCAGGTCAACGACAGATGGCGATACTGAACACAAACACCCGCTACCTATACAATCAACTGAATGACTATTCAGAGAAACTGGTCGCAAAATTCCCAAAGCCACTAACCAAGGTATTCTTCGTGAACTCTGGCAGCGCAGCAAGCGACCTCGCCATCCGTTTAGCCCACACACATACCAGTCGCCGAAAGATCATGGTCGTTGAACACGGTTATCATG
>JAGLZJ010000236.1 GCA_023131555.1 Candidatus Bathyarchaeota archaeon
TTTCCTTCTGAACAAACCGTACTCGCTGAGCTTGAAACCACGTTTGACTGCTAAACTTCTCAGCTTGATGTTGTGGTCTTTTGATCCCGTGAAGTACTGCAGAGCGGCGCCAAAGCTTTCTGGAGAGATCACCCTGATGTCAACTTGAAACCTATCACCGAAAACGACGCTGCTCCGCGTTGTTCCCTTAGAGAGGATTCTCGTGATCTGAGGCATAAATGTGAAGTGCTCTATCGCTTTCTCCGTTTGTCTGGATGCAACGACTATATCCAAGTCTCCCACGGTCTCTCTCATCCTGCGAGCTGAGCCTGCAGCCTCCACATTCAAAACGTGGCGGCAATCAGCCAGGTACTCTCGGATCTCTTCGATAAGAGGGAGAACCTGCCCCAAGAGAAGACGGTGATGAGGCGTTTTCTTGTGTCGTTCAACAGCTTTCAGGATGTTCTCTTCAAACTTGACGCCTAATCCCTTAATGTTCTGAATCTTACCCGATTTTGCTGCTGTTACCAATTGCTCAATAGATTCTACTCCAAGTTCCTGGTTCAGCTTCAAAGCGGTCTTTGGACCGATCCCCTCTAACGCGGTCAATTCGTGGACTCCCAAAGGCAGAGATGCCCTAAGATTCCTCAGGTGACTCACTTCCCCTGAGGCAAGAAACTCCTCTATGATTTCTGAGATGCCTTTACCAATTCCTGGAATCGCCTGAAGCTCTCCTTCCTCATGCATCTGTCTGACATCTTCAGTTAGGGACGCAATGTTGCGAGCAGCTTTCAGGTAGGCTCTGCTGCGGAAAGTTTCGCCTTTAATCGCGTGGATTTCTCCTATCTCCTGCAGAATTCGACTAACTTGCAGATTCTCTCTTACTTCAACGTGGCGAGCCAAAGTCATCTCTCAGAAAGACTGCATCAGGAAGGAGGGCTTCGTCAGATCACCTTCTAGGTTTGTGTGCACCTAATCTTCGATTCTCTTGTTGATGCATGTCTGCATGTTAGTCTTTAATGGATTTGGACCGATTTGCTTGAGTTCAGCAACCATTTCCGTAACTACTGAAGCGAACTTGTCTCCTTCTGAAGCGGAAATCCATTCAAGTCTAAGGCGTTGAGGTTCAATACCGAGTTGAGAGAGCATCCTCTTCAAAAGGACCATTCTCTTTTCAGTTTGAATGTTGCCTGTGAGGTAGTGGCAGTCGGAGGGAAGATGGCATCCCGCCACCAGCACTCCATCCGCTCCGTTGCGGAAAGCTTCGAGTATAAAAACTGGATCAACTCTGCCGCTGCACATCACTCTGATGATTCTGATGTTGGGAGGATACTGGATTCTGCTAGTTCCCGCTAGATCAGCACCTGCATAGGCACACCAGTTGCATAGAAAACCAACTATGACAGGCTTGAACTCACCATCCTTTTCGAAACTCCCACTCATGGCAATCTGTGACTTTACAAGCTCAGGAACTACATAAACCTTCAGAAAGGAATCGCCACGCATCCAACTAAGCTTGTGCTTCAAGTTGGTCTTGGACTCGTGTGCGCACCCATGG
>JAGLZJ010000237.1 GCA_023131555.1 Candidatus Bathyarchaeota archaeon
GTGTACACGGTTGAGGCGAATCTATCTAGAAGGCTGCTTCTCAGCTTCAACTTGGCTTCTTTCTTGATGAGTGTCTTCACTAATTTGTAGTTGACGAGGCTCTTTGAGCCGTCACTCAGAGTCATTGACAGTATCTCTGGGTACTTTAGCCGGTAGTTTTCTGCTACTTTCTGGTCGTGTTTTCTGAGAGCCTTATACAGCATAGACTGGATTTCCAAAGTCGTCACTCCTGTCTCAAGTTTCGCCTCAATCGCCTCAACTGCCTTAATCGCTGTTTCAAAAGTAGCCCCAAGTTTCGGATCCAGAAGCGATTTGAGAATCTTTCCGATTCTGAAAGGCTGTTTCTCGTTACTACCTGATTTTATTACATGCTTGATTCTCCGATCAAACCTTGTTTTGAAGACTTCGTCAAGTTCCAGCGGTTTAAGCCTGCGTAAGAGTCCATCTTCAAGGAAGCCCATGAAAGCCTCTAACGAGTCTACTTCGGCTGCTCTAATTCTGAAACCGAGTTCTACACTCTGGCCTTTTTCTGAGAAAACACGCTCTAGGACTCCAACCTTGACCAAGGTCGTAAGAAAAACCCCGACTCTGTCTTCATAATTTCCTCCTTGAGTTGTCAACTTAGGGGAGATCTTGAGCCTTCTCGCTAACGCCTCTCCGATCTCTTTGCCCTTCAGAGGGTTCTTTCCAGCCGCCAAGAGAATCTCGAGAATCATCAAGGAAGTGACAGGTCTCTGTCCAACCGCAACCAGAAACGTCAGAGACTTGAATGGTTCCTTCAACAATCTGTCGTCGCCAAGTGCCGCTGGTAGCATTGTTGTGATCAATTCGAGGAACTGAGAAAACTGCCTTCTTTCATTTCTGAATCTTACGTGACCCCCTTCTTTAAGCAGGTTTTCTCCAAGCTTCTGGGAAATCTGGCTCATTTTACTTCCTTCATCAATTCGCTAATTCCCGAACTGCATAAGTACACCATCCTAAAAACCTTTCGAGCCACGGGCAGGATAACAGAACGCTGAAAGACCAGTAATTGTCCGATGCGCACTTCTTAAACTACAGATACACAAAGATAGAAGGTATGGAGAAGCAAACGCAGCAAGTTCTTCAGAGAATCAGGAAAAGAAGCCGAGAATTCTACACGCTGTCACACCACGACCAAGCCCATACAGAAAGAGTTCACGCTCTTTCTCTACGGATTGCATCAGAAGAGAACGCTGACCAAGAGATAGTTGCGGCTGCAGCACTTCTCCATGACATCGCAAGGGCGAAGGAAGACCAGGGTGAGATCTTCGATCATGCAGTTGAAGGCGCCAACATGGCGAAGAGGGTGCTCAAGGAAGTCAGGTTCCCGCTGAACAAGATTAGAGATGTTGTATACTGCATCAATGTACATAGGTTCCGAGAGGGATTGCAGGCTCAAACCTTGGAAGCTAAGATTCTGCAAGACGCAGATCGGCTCGATATCCTCGGAGCCATTGGGATAGCAAGAGTCTTCTCAAGAGGAGGATGGGGCAACAAACCCATTTATAACCC
>JAGLZJ010000238.1 GCA_023131555.1 Candidatus Bathyarchaeota archaeon
CGGAGTTTGAACCCAAGCAACTTCATAAATTCTTCATTAAATTCGTCGAAGAAACAGGCTGGGATGGGATGGTTCCCAATCTAAAAGATCTGGTCGGTAACATCGAAAACGCAAGAAAACTGCCTGAAATCGTAGAAGCAAAATCACTTGAATGTATGTAGGTGAATAGCTCTTAGTCACGCAACTCACGAAAGCTAGCGTGGCAGTTCTTATATATTCAAAAATATGTTCTTTGGAAAGGTGAGTTCAGTGGAGAAGTGGTTTGCGAAAAGAAGAAAATCCAAAGTCTTAGAATTGGCGGACAGACAGATCACTTTAGCAATGGATACAGTAGCGGAGTTACAGAGGGCAGTTTTAGCTGCCTCAAAAGGAAACAGAAAGGAGGCTGAAAGCAACATTCAACATCTCTCCAAGATCGAACATGAGATCGATGAACTTAGGAGAACGATTTTTGAAGAGCTAACGAAGGATACAATGGCACCCCAGGACAGAGAAGACATAATGCACCTTGTCAAAAGGCTTGATGAGATGGCAGATCATGTCAAGGATGCAGCGAGAGCTCTCGATCTCATACTGAAGACCCGGATACCGAAGGTTTTCTGGGATCCGCTAGTCGATATGGCAACCAAGCTGGTCGAAGTCACTACGACATTAGGTAGAGCAATTGAAGTCTTGGGAACCAAGCCTACAGAAGCCAGAGCGTTCGCAGTCACCGTTGACAAGATTGAAGGGCGCATCGACGAAAGATACCAAGAGATAAAAGAGCATTTGATCGAGCATTCCGACGAGATGACTGCAGCCACCGTGCTGTTTCTGAGAGACCTAGCTGAAGAGATGGAGCACGTAGCAGATACCTGTGATGACACTGCAGACTACGTTAGGATTCTTGCAGCCACAAGAGAATTCTAACCTATTCAGCTAATCCCAACGGTGACTGAGCTTTGGAGAGAAAGAGAAGAAGATTCCGCCTGTTTCCGAAACGAGGCTACGTCCTCCTTCTAGTGGGCATACTGATCGGCTTTCTGCTCTTCGCATCAATCTCGTACCTTTTTGGAAGAGGAGAAGCGAAAGCCATAGAATTCTTCTACACAAGCGAGAAGCAGAGTTGGATAGAAGAACTAACCCCTCGTTTCGAGAAATGGTACTTCGATGAACACGGAGAACGAATTCAAGTTCAACTGACGGTGACAGGAACACATGACAGCGTCATCCAGATCCTTTGGGGGAATGTTAAACCTGTTGCATGGAGCCCAGCTGCCAGCATTTGGATCCCCTACATGAATCACCTGTGGAAGAAACTGGGGTACGAGCGCGCTATTGCTCCCAATACATGGAATAGTACAGTCCTCTCCCCAGTCGTGATAGCAGGATGGGAATCCAAAGTTGAAGAATACGGCATCTCAAGTTTCAGAGACCTAATAGCATTAGCTGAAAGCGATGACTTCAAGTTCGGTCATCCAGACCCAAGAGACAGTAACGGAGGTACAA
Source organism: Candidatus Bathyarchaeota archaeon (assembly GCA_023131555.1). Taxonomy (GTDB): domain Archaea; phylum Thermoproteota; class Bathyarchaeia; order Bathyarchaeales; family SOJC01; genus JAGLZJ01. Next base: position 1,489 of record JAGLZJ010000238.1, read on the forward strand.
TGGCGGTTGCCCTGGAATTCTCTGAAGCAGGAGGTAA
>JAGLZJ010000024.1 GCA_023131555.1 Candidatus Bathyarchaeota archaeon
TACCTGTCCTAAGGAGAATTATAAGTGCTATCGATCCGTCACCTGAACGAACCGAGAATCCAGTTGGGGAGTAAAATTTAATCCCCCCCCACACACACAACCCAACGGTACGTCAACGACGTTCATTACCGTTTACTGCGAAGCAGAACTGGCTGAACCATTTCTACAATAAGGACAGTAGATTGCATCTTCTGGAACCTCTTTGCCACAGCTAGGACAGAGCAAGCCCAAATCTCCCCTTAACCAAACGCTCTAGTAGGATAAAACACAAAATATATTGGTTAATTAATTTATAGAACAAAATTGAAAAGGTGATATCGTGGGAAAAACTTATGGAAAATGCAAACTTTGTAAATCAGAAAAGTTTCTTAATTATGCTGGTCTTTGCAAACGGTGTAATCAAAAAGCTGTAAGCTCAGATATAAAAGAAGAAGCTCTTGAAAAACAGAAAAAAGCATTAGAAGCTCAAAAAGAGAGACAAGAAAAGAAAAAAGAAGAAACTATTGAAAAGCAAGTACTAGAAGAAAAAGATGAAGAAACTGCTGGTGAGGAAAAATCTGATGAAAAAGATTCCATAAATGAAAAGAGTTGAATATAAAAAACTAGATGCATGCATGATAAGTTAAAGGCAAAACCAAAAAGAACTATTTGGATTGAGAAATAAGGGCGATTAGAAAATAGCAAACTTCACTCATGGTTTGCATGTTACCTTACAGTATAATATATCATAACATAGTTCAACGTAATTCTTGTGTGTGTGGGGTCAAATTTTAATCCCAAACCCAATTTTTCATGGTTTTTAGTTCTATATGGATTTTAATATTCCCAGATGCAAATATTCATGATAAGATGTGAAAGGGAGGTGATCATGATAATGCAAATCTCTCGCCTAACGCTCGCGAATTTGATGATCGCCGTGATTCTACTCTCTTCTCCATTCATAGTTCAACTGACCTCGAGTGCTCCGTATGATCCATGGGCGGACTTAGACGGGGATGGAGATGTTGACATTTTTGATATCGTGGATATCGCTGGGCGATACGGCACAAAAGGCGACGCAACGAAGAATGTGAACGTGACAAATTGGCCTAAAGGAACAGCGGTAACTGTTTGGTATAGTAATGCATTGGGAAGTGGAGCATCCGAATTGAGTGAACGATATAATGCCGATGGATTTCAACTTATGCACCTATTAATGTATGTAACTGGACTAAGCGATGGAGAACAAGCAACCATCCAACTCAGGGGATATATCTATGATTTCAATTCCACCACAACTTCAATATTTGTCACAGCCTATAGTCAAATTTTCACCATGTCCAACGCTTATCTCGACTTAGTACTATACGTCCCCACCGAAGAATTCCAATTTAGGGCTGTTACAGAACTTGGAACAAATTGCTGGGTCCATCTAAGCTTCTACCTAACACGATGATAGAATAAATAAGCCCTATTCTTCTCTTTTCTTGTCTACGAATACTATACATGAACATCAAAGAATGACGCGCGCGCGTGGTGTAGGGGGTTCATTATAGAGTGCTGTGTGTGTGGGAGTAAAATTTAATCCCCCACACATTTCGCGTGCGCGTATAATTTCAATTTAACCCATGTTTTGATGAAACATCTTTATACTAATAATGCGAAATGGGTTTCTAGGTTATGGTTGTCGCCTTCTTATTGAAGGCTTAAAAATGGTGAAAAAAATGGATGAAAAGGGCAATTATAGCGACGGAGAGTTTTGGAAGCGAAAAATTAAGGAACACTGGAAAGTATTTACGGCCTTTATTACTGGTTGTGTAGTTGCTACCCTGGGCGCGCTTCTGGTTCTTTTTTGGTTCATTGAGACTTCTCCAATTGGAGCTATGGGTACCGCAACCATCGGAGAATGGACCTTAGCGTGGACTTGGGAGTTTTTCATATTTCTTATACTGTGGGAGTTATTGATTGTAGGGATACCTGTCGGGGTTGCTTTTGGAGTGGGTGGATATTTATGGTGGAATAGATTTTCAGCTGAGGAGAAAGCGGAGTTTAAAGGCAGATGGCGGGGTCATAGAACCGCTGAAGGTGGGGGTTTCGGGTTCTTTATGTTCATTGCGTATTCAATTTACATATATATCAATGGAGACTTTTTCACCCCACTTGGAGACTATCCTTATAGATATTGGGTGGATTCTTGGTTCCTAACTTTAGCCTGGTTACTCGTAATTTTTGGTATCCCAGCAGCGATAATTCTGACCATTGTATATTTTAAAGTATGGCGCAAAAAGTAATAGTATAGAATTATAAAAAGCAAAAAGCGGATAATGCGCGCGCAATCCTTAATCTTCTCTTGTTCACATTCATTGTGAGGGTTAGCGTCTTATGGGCGATGATGTTTTCGTTGAAAACGGATTGGTTGAGATGGAGAAAATGTTCAAGAGTGCTGAAGTCGGTCGGATGGGTCTCTGTAGTGGATTGAAGCCATACATTATCCCCTTGAACTTCTTATATCATAAGGGAAAGATCGTTTTTCACTGCGCTTGGGAGGGAAGGAAGCTAATGATCATCAAAGAGAACCCTAACTGCTGCTTTGAAGTTGATGCATTTGTGGGAGAGGTGAACGATCATCACGAGACTCAGTGCCATCTAGATTACGATAGTGTATTGGCTTATGGACGTGCTCGAGTGGAGAAGGATATTGCTAAGAAGGTTCGTTTCTTGCAGCTGTTCGCTGAGAAATACAGTGAACCTTACAGGAAGCCCGCTTCAGAAGGCGGGAAGAGATTCGACAGCTCTCAGGCATCAGAATGCTGTTGCGTTGTCATAGATGTAGAGGAGCTAACGGGACGTCGGGAACGGACTGTTGACGGGAAGCGTGAGAAGACGATGTGGCATCATCGCTTCATAGGTTCATGAATCATGCCTGCGCATAGCGCATCAGTAAGTATTTCTTGATTTAAGAAAACGCGCGCGCAGAGCCATTTCACACCTTCATTTTTATGAGTAGCCATTGATCCTGGTCCTGCTTTTTCTGGCTATACTTCTTAAGCTTCACTAGGACGTACATGCCTTTGACGCGTTCTCCGTTCAGATAGAACTCGATCTTGTCCTCTTGCCAGATCTTCAGTCGGTAGGATCCCTTGTCCCAGATCTTAACGGTTCCTGCGCCATATTCTCCTTTAGGGATAACCCCTTCGAATGTGCCGTATTCAAGGGGATGATCTTCTGTTTCCACGGCGAGTCTCCGTATTCCTGGTTGCGTTGGCACGCCTTTTGGAACGGCCCAGCTTTTGAGGACTCCGTCGCGGGATAGACGGAAGTCATAGTGAAGGCTTCTAGCGCGATGTTCTTGTATCACGAATCTCGCAGCTTCTCCTATCTCTCCGTCTCCTCTCGGTTCAATGGTCTTCGCGAAATCCCTCTTTCTAGCATATTCTTGCAGCGCTGGTTCAGTCTCTCTAACGTGTTGTTTTTCTCTACTTATTTTTAGCCAGTTCTCGCTCTTGGCTCCTGTTTCGTACCTGCTGTTCTTCTCCTTCGCTATGATGCTGCTGAATCCTCTTCTTAAGGCAGATTTCAAATATGTCTCCCCGTTTCCCTGCGCGAAGATGTAGGGCACCGCGCGCGTATCTTCTGTAAGTTTGTAAATTTCACTCGACTCTTCGATATAGCGTTAGCTCTTACGGGCTTTGACCTTGTCGTCTCAGGCATGCCTTTCTCTCTAATCGTGTAACATCTTGTCTGTGGTTCTTCAGAGCCTGATCTTTTGGGATTGAATACTGCTTGGTTTCATGTACTCGAATACTTTTGGCTCGAGTTTGATCAGTGCGTATTTGGGATCCTTCGGTGTTTTGAAGAATTCTTTCATGAAAGGGATCTTTTCGAAGATGTACGCTCTAATCTCTTCATCTTTCACTAGGTTGGCAACGCACTCTGCTCTTATTGTGCCTTTTGATTCTCCTTCTTCAACGAGGAGGCAGAACTCAACTCTAGGATTTCTCTGGATTTGACTGGTCTTCGCGTCGTCCGAACCTGTTGCGACGTAGAAGCCACCCCGTAGATATATCAGTGTCACTGGTCTGACCCGGGGCTGATTACCCTCCATAGTGGCGAGAAAGACGTGCTGCTGTTCAACGAAGTGACGGAAGACCTCATCTTTCACGCTCTCTTTCTCTGTTGAATTCAAGGCTGATCCTCGCTGTTCCTTGTCACACTGCATAATTAAACATTGGCGCGGAGCCCGTATAGATGTGTGGTAAGCGCACGCATCTTAGTGAGTTGAACTGCACAGGTATTTCTTGTTCTCGAGTTCCAAGGGGCATCCTCCGCCACAGACAGTGAGTTGAGGGCACTCCTTACACTTCTGTTCGATGTACTCCCGGTTTCTGATTTTTACTGCAAGAGGGTGGTTCCAGATCTTTGTCCATTTTTCTTTGAGGACGTTTCCCAGGCTCTCAAAGAAGCTTTGGCAAGGATATACATCCCCGTTGGGCGCAACGCACATGTTTACTTGAGCAGCAGTGCATGATTTCACTCCAAGACCTAGCTTCACTGGATCAAGCTGGCAATATTGGGTCGGCGTATACCAAAGGAACCTAAGTCCTAAGTGGGCTGCCTTCTCCTTGATTTCCTTAAGGAGTTCCTCCAGGATTTCCGTCTGGAGGGCAAACTGACCGCTGACTTCAACCCCCTTTCCCGAATAAATCAGACTGTTGCAGCCAAAAGCAGCCACTCCCAAGTCTTTGATGAAATCCACGGTTTCCAGGAATCCGTCAGCGTTCTGTTTGTTTAGTGTAGTGTTTGTTGTAACATAGATCTCCGTCTTCAGTGCGTTCTTGATTCCTGTAACGGTCTCGGTCCAGCTTCCTTTCACACCTGTGATTCTGTCGTGTACTGAGGCTTTATGCGACTCTAGAGTGATTTGAACGAAATCCAACCCTGCTTCTTCAAGTGTCTTCACGTAATTCCGGTCACTGAGTCTTCTTCCGTTAGTGATTAGCCCTGTGACTATTCCGTTCTCTTGAGCGAACCTCAATAGGTCTGGCAGGTCTTCTCGGATGGTGGGTTCTCCACCTGTAAAGGTTGCGATGAATATGCCGATTTCTCCGAGCTTCGTTATGATGGATTTCCACTCTTGAGTCGTGAGTTCAGGTGTTTCATGGGAGCCTCCTGCGTAGCAGTGGACGCACTTGTTTTGACATCTGAAGGTTAACGCAAGGTCCATCCTTAGGGGGGCGGAGAGTGACTGAGTGAAGGGTTCAACCTTTTTCACGCCGAGGTAGGAGACTGGGCAGACTTTCTCGGTTTGAGCGAGGGTGCTGATGGTGAAAATCAGCTTCTCATGTTCAGAACGCGCCGTAGCCTCCTTCACTCGGTACATCTTCCTAACGTTCTCAACTGCTTCATCAAGGGACATTCCCTGCATCAAGAAGTAAGCGTGGACCGTTGCGGTTTCATTGAGATACAGGACGGTGTTGGCGTTGATCACCAGCAGTCCTTGATCGTTGGGTTCCACCCGCAGTTGCAGAGCCATCTTGGCAAGTTCCCCCACTCCTCTGTACGTGTAGCGACCAACTGGAATCTTGGAGTGTTTGAAGGTTCTCCGAAGGAAGCTCAATGCTGCACCCCCTGCATTATCCTGCCCCTCCCCCTGCGCAGGCACAGGCGCAGGAGACGCATGCACATGCACAAGCGCAAGCAGCGCATGCGCAGACGCAACTTGAGCGGTGATGCACTGGCTGATGCGAGGTCTTTGGTGGTTGCGACGCGGGGACTATTGCGTTGGCGAACTTCTCCAAGTTGCTGACGATGTTATTCGACGTCTTCTCTACAGCTGTGGCGATGTTGTTGGCGAATTCTGCACCCGGTATCTTGGGTGGTTGCCCAGACTTTGTCGGTGCATCCACATTCGGCTTAAATTCCGGTCGCGGATGATAGTGCTGGTACCCGAACCAGTACCATAACCAGAGAGATGAAGGCTCGAACACTCGGTTTCTGAAGGCTCTCCCCGTCTTCTCTTGGTGCTTTGGGTCCAGAAGCAGCCAGAGGAGGTGTTCATCGAAGAGTTTAGAAGACAACTTCGATGTTTCCGCCTGCTCTACTTCCCTCCAAGCCTTCTCCACGACCCTTGAGTAGTAATCTACTGTATCCTTCCTGCAGTAACCGTGAAGCTTCTCCTCGACGCTGCGGTCTAGAAAAGTGATCGTCTCAGCTAAGAGCTTCTCGTCCAAGGTTCCATCCTTCTTCACCGCCTTCAAGAAATCAAGCTCATAATATCGAAGGGATTTCGCCGTTGAACTGGTCTTTCCCCCTTTAAATTTCTCTATCACTCTCAATCTCACTGAGGGCTCAGTAGCTGTTACCCACACGGCTCTTTTCTTCAGGAGGCTGTACAATATCTCAGTAACAATCATCTCAGGCTTGAGATCCAGAAGGCAAGAAGCCTCAACAGCAGTTAGCCCCCTTCTCAGGCCCAACGCCTCCATACTCACGACAGGTTTCAGGTAAGCCTTCTTCCGGAAGGCTAAGGCCACTCCGACGAGAACTAAGACTAGTACAATGAAGACTCCGATCCAAGGACCGTACTTTACAAGGAAATTTGGCTGAACTTCATAGTGTTCGACGAACTCTTTCGGAAACGAAACGCCGAAGGCGTACTCAGCGTTTGGAGTGAGGTTCTCCCTCTCCCAGTAGACTGCAAAGGGTCCATCTGTGTAATCCGCGCTGTCCCATTCCACTCCAGTCAACGTTTTGACATCTGTCTCAGTCACCCCTTGCGGCATAACAATTCTGACGCGCAGATTGCCCACTTCCACGGGAAACCATGAAGCGTTGAATTGCATTCCAACATTGCCTGGGTTCTCATCGTCTTCCCAGATCATCCGTCCGACATTCGTAGTCAAATTGAAGCGGACACTTTCGCCTGCTTCAATGTCTTCCACGTCTACTCGGACTTTGTAGTTTCCTTGAGAGCTTGTGTCGAGAGCCTGTAGTTCATTGTCATATTCGTCAAAAGCTTCGCCTATTGTGAAGTCAGCATTCGGTTGTCCTATCTCCACCCAATGCAGAGTTCCTTCGTCGCAGGCTATTTCAATGTCATAAAGAAGGTCAATTGTGCCATCTTGGTTGATCCAGATCTTCACCCACTCGTGATTCAGGTGGTAGATGAGGCTCTGAGCATTTACCGTAGAAGTTCCAAGAAACAGGACTATGGCTAAGGAGATCGAAAGCAAGAGCATCCTATTTTTTACCATTTCGGCTCCTCTGCAACTTCAACTGCCTTTCCGCAGTAGTTGCATGTGGCATAGGGCACACCGTCCCTTATTTTTATGCGATCGGGGTCGATTGAGGCTCCGCAACTCGGACATTGGATTGGAACCGCCTTCATTTCTCCTGAAAGTTCCACTCGGTGAACTATCCTGGCGGGCTTCTTGGAGATCATGTATAGGATTGTAACTATGCCGAAGCCTGTGATGAATAGAATGGCTGCAACTGCCAACCTTGAAGGGACATACGCGGAAGCCAATGCGAATATCACTCCGAAGAAGAAACAGATGATGGCTCCAATTGAGCCAAGCACGACTCTGATGTCCATGTCTACCCCTTCATCATTCTAGCAGTTCAACTTTATGCCACTGTCGCGCTTGCGCGCGTATGTGTGTTCTTATCCAAAGACTGTGGAGATTTCAGGGTGGAGCAGGTCACTGATCTTGGAAATGGCTTTCTGTCTTATGTAGTTCAGTTTTTTCTGTTTTGCTTCGAATTCTTCTTTTGAATAGAGGTTTTCCGGGTGGAAATAGATGTCATCTACCAATCTGACTGCCTTTGGAACTTTGAACCCGCTGGGAGAGGATATCCAATCTTCTAACCCGCCTCTCAGTAGTGAGTCCAGGATAGCCATTGTGTGTTCTACTGTGATCTCCTTATACCGTTGCCCCTCCCCGATTCCTCCAGTGTTGAGCAAGAAGTAGTCTATGTGAGGCAGACCACTTAGGGTCTGGTAGAAACGATTAGTATGTTTTGCCCGATCTCCCGCTACAAATGGGTCGTAGAAGAATTGACTTGATATTTCTCCAGCTTGAGTTGGGTCACCTGCTGATGACTCCATTGCTTGTCCAAGAATCATGAGGGCAACAGTCTGTTCAAGAGTTAACTTGGCGATAGCTGGAATCAGTGGTCCTCTTGTTATGAGTATCATGTTGTCAATTCGGTCAACGTCGATGTAGGGGCTGGCGTGCATGAGGTCCCTTCTAGGTATGACTGCTCGTCCATTTGACGTTCTTTCAAGAATGTGGAAGTCCAGATCGCCATCGGGTGTTAGGTGAACGTTCTCGATGAATGTGTTTGGCTTTAGCAACCCGAAGAATATTTCACGCTGTTCTCCAGGAGTCACATCTTCTGTCTTGACAAACACTCCACCTGCTTCAAAGCCATGGAATGCGCCGGTTGGCATTAGGGTTCCACCGTCATCCTGGACAAGCCAAGACTTTTCCTTTCTCTTTCTCGCAAGGATTCGACAGGAAAGGGTTGTTTTTCCGTTTGCACTCAATGCGAGAAGTAGCGTTCTTACCTTCCGGTAGTCTCCGTGAACTGATTGGAGATAATCTTCCCTGCAGCCCGCATGCAGGAAGATGCCCCCTCTCGTGGTCTTAGCAGCCCAATCCTCAGCGGCAAAGACTCCCTTTTTGTATTCCCCTATGTAGTTGCTGTTTCTAACGACTTTGACGACTCTGCCATCGGCTAGGAATGCCAGTCGTATTGTGATGTCCTTTTCAGGAAGCACCTTGGATTTGTTGGCTTCAAATTCGTCATCTGCAAAGAATATGATGTGATAGTTGGGCTGAGGATTCTTCTCTTTCGTTGGTAGAAAGAGGTTTCTGCCTCCGTAACCAACATGAGCGAAGGAGTCCGGGATAATCAGCCTAACCGTGGTGCCGCTCTCGCTGTTGCCGACAATGCGATCGACTGAGATTAGTCTTTCTTCTAACAGTGTCTCTTCACATTTAACCAGTAATTGGCTTTCTTCATCACCAAATCTGTAATCCACGCTGTTTTTGGTGAACATTGCAGCTCGGGATGTGGGTTCGCTTTCGACGACAAAGTTGCCATACATTGTCTTCCTTATTCCCGGCTCTTTCTCAACAATCGATCTTAGCTCCTCATCAGAAGGGTTTGAGATAAGTCTCCTTTCCTCGCGAGCATCATCTCTGATTCTGTTGGCCACATCTATGAATCTTTGCAGACTAAACTCAGCCATCGCGCAACCAACGCCACCTATTCAGGGGGAACGAACTTCGATATAACGTCGATCTGTAGCCACAAGAGTTTAGTGGCGCCCTGGCCGGGATTTGAACCCGGGTCGAGCGGGCGACAGCCGCTTATACTAGACCGAACTATACTACCAGGGCAACTCATATCAAAGATCTTGCGAAATCCATAAGCATGAGGCGACTACTTAAATTTATCTAGAACCACAACCGCCTGCTTGCGATAATAGGACCCATTAGAAATTTCAGACCAGACTTTCGCAGAGGCTTCATTTTTGTACGATTGTATGCGTACATCTCCTGAAGATAAGTAGGTGCATTCAATAATAGAATGGCAAGTCAGTTCTCCTCCGTTTTTGAGACAGCGTCTTACTTGGAATCTAAGAGTGTATGAATGAGAAATACTCCCAAAATAAGCTGAGAACCAATTAAAGCATGCTGAAACGATTCGGTGCAAGCGCGCAAGGTGCTACTCTAACTCTTCGTGTTTAGCCCTTCCTCTTCGGAGAAAGAAAGCCACGATGATTCCAAAGGTGGCTGCGGGAATCACGATGACTAGCCAGTTC
>JAGLZJ010000025.1 GCA_023131555.1 Candidatus Bathyarchaeota archaeon
GGGTTCAAATCCCCCCGGGCCCGCCACGATTTCATGACGATGCAGTTGCACGCGCAAGCTAGGATAAGCTATCGACGATTACAGATTCATCATGTATTGAATCCCGAAGTGGATAGGATTCTCTCGACCTCTTTTGAGTGGGCTGACACGATCAGAAGGCGCTTTCGGGTTGAAGTTAGGCCTGAGAGAATCTTCACTTTCGTCTTGAAAAGTTTCGAGAACTGCTTGATCAGTTCTCGGTTTACTCTTCCTTTTACTGGTTTCTCTCGACATAACACTAAGAGTGCATCGTCTTGGTCTTTGATTCCGAACTGTCTTTGGTTGGGCTTCACGAATATGGAGATAATTGTCCCGCTCTGATTTTCCTGAAGGTACATGTGATCAGCCAAGTGCTGGGTCAAACAGGGCTCTCTGGTGGAGTGTTCTTCTGCGCTTCACGCTACGCCGCTCTATAGCTTGTTGAAATGAAGCATGTTATTCACGCCATTTCTTAGCGTAGTTGTCTACCATAATCATGATGTCGAAGATGTCAATTTCACCGTCTTCGATTAGATCGGCATCGGGATTCCAATTACTGTCTCCAGGCGTTGCCCCGTATGCGCCAGCTGCAATGACTATGTCAAATATACTCACCTTTCCGTCGCCAGTGAAGTCGCACAAGTATATCCAGAGTAAATCCTGCAATTCAATCTCCAGAGCTTCAGCTTCAATGACATTCTCCAGTGCTAAAAGATAGTTCATCTCATCGTAGAGTTGCAGGGTTTCGTTTAGCCTAAGGTGGATTGTATCGAATTCGGCGTCGATGGTTTCTGTTGAGTTTTGGCGGTTGTAGAGGAGCAGGTCTTCTTCAAGCTGATTCTGCAATTCGAGGATTCTGAGGTCAACTACCAGTCTGTGAAAGGCGTCCTTCCGCATCTGCGTGAAAGAGTAGGAGTAGGGATAATACCCCATGACATCGAAGGCGAAGTCTCCTGCGTAAGCATTTCCATGTATGAAAGTGTGGGGAAAACCGAGATTGTGTCCAGCCTCATGAATCAGAACAAGACCGAGACCAGACCTTCTTGAAGCTGAGCCTGAGAAGTATCGCCCCAGTTCCTTCATAACAAGTATCTGTCCGCCTCCACCCAGGCCGGTGTACTCTCCGCCTGCGTACATCATGCTCATGTTCTTCTCTAAGTAGACATAGGCGTTAATCACAACGTCAGCTGCATTGAGATCGAAATATGAGTCCCTAAGCGCATAGAGTCCGCCCCAGATAGCGTTCCCATCGTAGTAGATCCAACCATCTCTCTTCTCATCCACCGCTCCATCGAAGATGGCTTCAAGAAGGGGGTAGTCGGAGATGTTCTCGAATTCCACCGTTACTTCTGTTTCGAGGAATGGTGCAAGGTCTTCAATGAACTGCACTGCAAGGGATGAGTTGACTATCCAGCTGATCGATTCTTCAGAGTAGCCGGATTGTGATGCGTTGTTCAATACTAGAACTTGAATGGATAGCGAGGAAGCTTTTGCCAAGTCTAAGTCTGTCCATAGATCAGGGGCAAGAAGATTCGTTAGAGCATCATCTATCCATCCGGCGAGGTAGTATGCCAGGTCTTCTTTTCCTTCGATTGTGCCAACATTGTGGGTCATCAAGAACTGGTCTAAGTCTTCATAGTAGTAATCGTATTTGGGGCCGCTTACGGATAGACCCCACCATATTCTAGTCCAAGTTAGGTACCACTGAAACGCGGAGGGATCGATGAAGAATATCCTGCTTTGAGAAGTGAAGCATGAGTACGGAAAGCGTACGTTTGGATTGAGATGGTTGTCCCATTCGAGTCTCCAGAAGTCTCTGTTGCGGTTGGCTTCATGGTCAAGTTCAGTTACGTTATACCAGTGTTCCAGAACGTGATTGGGGGAATCGAACTCTGTGAAGTTCATGACGTAGAACTGGTAGGAGTCTGTTGATTCTGCTTCGTAGGGGTTTTCTTCGAACCATGTTTCAACTGCCTCTGCATCTATTGCTCTTCCTGATTGCGGTAGAAAGATGGACATTTTGGAACCTGTTGATCGCTGAATCTGCAAAGCGGTTGTATTTAGGGAGGATGTTGTGTTTGTGCCGTTCACTGAGTTCGCTAGAATGAAGGTCTTCAAGGCTTCATGATATGAGGAGTCAGCAAAGTGGTAGCTTATGTTGAAGTTGTAGTTGATTGTGTAGTCTCCATGGATAAAGGAGTAATCGTGTTGAATTGTTGAGTTGATTAAGTCGGTATTAACCACGCTTTCATTGAAGCCAACGAAAATGACTCTCAGTTGAAAAAGGTGGGTGATGCTACTATTGACTAAGCTCTCAGGTTCCCCAAACGCTCCCGAGTTCACGTAAGGTAGGGCTAAGAATAGTATTAGAAGCGTACTTGAGGCGCAGAAGAACCTCTTCATATCATGGTATGTCTCTCAGAGGCAATTATTTGTATGTGTAGTGAACCATGGCACTGTGCCAAAAGATGTAAAGGCTTGATCTAAGATCTTTTGTTTAAGGAGGGCCAGTCATCAAGAAAGTGTATCTCGACTACGCGGCGACGACTCCCACTGATCCACGTGTTCTGGAGGTAATGCTGCCCTACTTCACGAAATCCTACGGTAACGCCTCATCAATGAATTCATTTGGCAGAGAGGCGAAGGAAGCTCTGGAAGAGAGTAGAAAGAGAATTGCCGATTCCATGAACGCTGAGGCTGAAGAACTGGTTTTCACAGGAAGTGCAACGGAAGCAAACAATCTTGTCCTGAAAGGACACGCTTTCAGAGAAGGAAGAAGCAGGTGCCACATCGCAGTCTCCACAATTGACCACGACTGTGTCTTAAACTCAGTTAAATGGCTGGAGGAACAAGGGTTCAGAGTCACCTATCTACCGGTTGATTCCTACGGGTTACTCAGAGTGGACTCGTTTCGGAAAGCCTTGGAAGAGGACATCACATTGGTATCTGTGGTATATGGGAACAATGAGATTGGAACCGTTCAGCAGGTCGAAGAGATCGCGAAGATGTGTCACGAACATGGTGCATTCTTCCACACTGACGCCGTTCAAAGCTTCGGAAAGTTCCCGATTGATGTGGAATCAATGGGTATTGATTCCATGACAGTCAACGCCCACAAAATGTATGGACCAAAAGGAGTCGGTGCATTATACATAAGTGGAAACTTAAAAATCGCGCCATTAATCCATGGGGGATCTCACGAATTCGGGATGAGGGCTGGAACTGAGAATATCTCAAGCATTGTGGGGTTCGCGAAGGCTGTGGAATTGAGAGAGAAAGAGATGGAAACAGAAGGAAAGCGTCTTTGCCGTCTGCGTGACAGATTGATAGAAGCAGCCTTGGAGATTGACGATGCGTATCTTAATGGTCACCCTACAATGAGGCTGCCTAACAATGTGAATCTGCGATTCTCCCACTTGGAAGGAGAAGCAGTAGTCTTAGACTTGGACGCAGAAGGGATCGCTGCCTCCTCAGGTTCAGCCTGCTCATCTACGTCCCTCGAACCAAGCCACGTGCTCCTCGCGATTGGATTGAGACCCGAAGAAGCACGAGGAAGTCTAAGATTCTCACTGGGAAAGCAGAACTCAGAAGAAGACATCGAGTTTAGTGCTCGAAGACTCGTAGATGTTGTTGAAAGACTGAGGAGAATATCACCACTGACGCCTAAGTCTACCGACAGATCTCCTCAGCTGAAACACTGAACGGGAAGTGCACGTGCGTGGATACGCGCCCAAAGATTTAATCGCAGTTTTCATCCAGCTATCAGCGTTCTGGCATTCTTCCACTGATCTCTCATGATTTCCAGGTTTCCCTGAACGTTCACATGCATTGAGTAGAACATGTAACACATGTAGGAACACTTACTGCATTGCCGATATTCCCTTCTCAAAACCTCGAACTTATCACTCTTCCACAACTTTGGAAGATCAAAGATGCTCGCAACGGGCTTCTGCAGATGGCATCCTGCGACTCTGCCGCGAGGGTCTACGGTGAAGAAAGACTGCAAAGCCTGACAGGTCCACGCTCTTTCACCTGTCAAATAGAGATGCTTCAAAGCTCTAAGCATCTTCTTTGTGATTAGAATCCCATTATGGCTCTCTTTCTTCTTAATCAGGTCATCGCAGAGGGAAGCTAGGCCGATTTTATCCACGATCTCAAGTTCATTGTTCTTCGCCCCAATCTGAAACATGGGCTCAGCTAAAGAATCGTGTTGATATAAGCAGTAGAGAACAGGAACGCCTCTTTCTGTGAAGTGGTCGGTGAAACTCAGAATCTCGCTCATGTTGAGTTGCGAGATTGTCGGAGAGACTCCCACCGAGATCCCGTTGTTATGCAGTGTCTTGACTGCATCCAAGGCGTTCTTCCATGCGCCAGTTACACCCTTCAAATAGTCGTATTTCTTACAGTTAAGAGTGTCAAGGGATATCGCGACAAAGTCTGCATTATGCAACGCGTCGATTCTGTTAACGGCTTGGCTTCCGTTGTCGTAAATTGTTGTAATGAAATATCGAGATGCGTAGTTAATTATCTCTTTGATGTCTTCACGTAGGAGGGGGTTTCCACCAGAGAGAACAAGCTCCATTGCACCTAGGTCACGGAGAATGTCTAATCCAGCTTTCACTTCCTCCGTTGAAAGCTCGGACACAGGTCGTTCATCACGCCACACGTCGCAGCTTTTGCATCGATAATTGCATCGACGTGTAAGCATCCATTGAACATGATGAGGCTTTTTGAGGGAAAAAGATTGCCTAGACAATCGGAGAGCCTTGCGGAGCGAGAACCTCATCTAAAACCCCCTTTTCGCTGTGACTCTTAGCAGGATCAGACCTTTATTTAAGCATAAGCGTTAAAAGGTGTTTCATTTCTGAATGACCCCAGTGATGCGGACCAGGGGGCTACATCCTCGATGAAAGTAGATGTGGTCGTGCTGACAAAAAACAGCGAGGAAACACTAAACGATAGCATGAAGTCAATCTACGAGAACATCCCAGTGAACAGACTGATCGTAGTAGACGGTTGCTCCACTGACCAAACACCGGAAATAGTCAAAGCCTTCAACGAGAAGTTCCATAACGTTTTGTTTATTCGCGATTCAGCAAAGCGAGGGAAAGCGCGACAGATCGGGCTTGAGCAGGTGGAAACTGAATGGTTCATGTTTGTGGACAGCGACGCGATACTGTGTGACAGGTGGTTTGAGAGAGCAAAGAAGTTCATGAGCAAAGATGTGGGCGCAATATGGGGGATAGAACTATGGTCGGTCATTCGGAACCCGAATGTCCTGAAACTGTTCAAGAGAATGACAATGAAGATCTTTGAGACGAGAGGTGGCACGCATGATCTCTTAGTTCGCTATGATGCGGTAAAATACATGCATATCCCGGACAGCCTTCACGTGTTTGAAGACGCCTACATTAAGAATTGGATCGTAAAGGGAGGGTACAAAGTCATCTCAACATACAATCCCTATTGCATCCACAGAAGACCGTTAAATGTCTGGAAAACAAGTACAGCGATAAGCATCGCTACAGATGAAATAAAACACGGGTTATTTTACAAATATCCAAAATTACTCCCTTCATATGGATTCTATGTAGCCTATTTCTTTTATCAGGCTCTGAGAGCCGTGATGAGAATAGATTCCTGACGGGCCCCAACCGGAAGAGGCAACATTCCATCGCAGACGATTACAGGCACGCGCGAACATATGAGTAGCTGATTACTTTTCTAGAGCGACCCAAAGATGGTCACAGGATGGAGCTGCCAGTTTCTCGGCTCTACCATCATGGCGCACGATCTCACGTTCTGCTGTAGAAGGGAGGAACTCGCCAATGGTTGAAGCCACAACACCGTTCTTCTTAAGAGCCTTCAGTAATTCATCGGCACGTTCACGTTCTGCTGCAATCAGCAAGCTTCCAGAAGCAATAAGCTGAAGCGGGTCGATTTCAAAGAACCTACATATCTCTCTAGTCTCCTCGGCGATTGAGATAGCTTCTTCGAAGACGCGGAAGCTGACTTCTGAAGCAACTGCCATCTCGAAAATTCCACCGAGGACGCCGCCTTCAGTTGGATCATGCATTGCTGTCACGCAACCAGTCTTGAAGGCTAGAACAGCTTCATTCACCACGCTTATGTCGTCAAAAAACCTTTGTGCCCTTATGAGTGTCGATCTCTGTAGTTCCTTTGAAAGCTGATCAAACCTATCCGCAGCCAGAATAGCTGTGCCCTCTAAGCCGACGGATTTCGTAAGAATCAACAAGTTGCCAGGCTTAGCATCCCTCGAAGTGACGTAACACTCATTCGGGGTGATACCCATGCAGCAACCGACAACGATTGGAAATGGAAGCATTGGGGTGACCTCTGAATGGCCACCAGTTATGGATACATTCAGTCTCTTCGCCGCGATATCCATTTGTTCGCAGATAGTCATCACAGTTTCCTCCGATGAAGTTTCAGGAAGCAAGAGGCATGAAGAAAAGAAAGCCGGCTCTACGCCGAAGGTGGAGACGTCATTAGCGTTTATGTTAACTGCAAGCCACCCAATTCTTTCAATGGCACCAGTAATAGGATCCATAGATGTGATCAAAGCATTCTCTCCAAGCTTAATAACAGCGCCATCAAGACCGAATGCTGGTCCGACAACCACCTCCCTGCGACTTGCTCCTAAACGACTATAGACAACTTCTTGTAGGATGCTCTTCGGCACTTTGCCACTAGGGAGCTTCATAAAGATTCATCTTCACGCAATGTGTAGAAGTCTTTGCACGTGTGTATTTTTAAGCATGCTAGCGAGACGGCTAGCTCGAAACTCGAGTTCCGCGGGCGGAGCAGTTATTATACGCAAGCTCACATAGAGACTTTGGCTCGAAATGAGATCTGTTTGGTCCCCCTCAAACTTGGCAGTAACAGCAGTGTTTACTGCTCTGGTCTGCATTGTTACAATGACGTTTTCCATCTATGTTCCCTCAACCCAAGGCTTCTTCAATATAGGTGAGTCCATGGTTTTTCTTTCAGCTATACTGTTCGGACCCTTTGTAGGAGCCTTCGCTGGTGGCGTCGGTGCAATGATAGCAGACTTGCTCCTAGGCTATCCTCATTATGCTCTTGCCACCCTAGTCATAAAGGCCTGTGAAGGAGGACTGGTTGGGGCGCTTAACAGAAAAAAGGTTGAGTTCACTGGCAGCTATAGCTGGAAGCTGTTAACTTTAGTTTTGGGAGTCGTCGTAGGCTCTTTGCTGGCGTTGATTGGCTCAGCCTTTTACAGCGGTCAAGTAGAACTCTCTTTGGGTCTGGGCACGTTCACTCTGTACATTCCACAAGTATTCTGGATTGCTCTAGGATCTATAGCTGTCTTGTCAATCGCAACCTTAGGATTCATTGCAGACCCTGAATTCGGTTGGACGATCCTCTCAGTAATCGTCGGTGGATTCACCATGGTCTTAGGGTACTTCCTGTATCAGCGCTTTCTAATTTACCCTCTCTTCAACATTGAGGTAGTAGCTTTCGCGGAAGTGCCAATAAACGTTGGTCAAATGATAGTTGGAGCTACCATTGCATTGCCTATCACGAAGATAATGTGGCGCACGCTTCCACACCTAAGGAGAAGGGCGGGTACTACAGAATAGTGCTTGACAAGCCACAGTTTAGGCATTGAGCCAGGAGGAATCAGGGTTTCTCTGGGAGCTTACTTACTTTTCTCGGCTCTTGAGCGAAGGACACGTCTCGTTCAGTTTTCAGGTCTTCAACGTATTGCACTTCGCCGCTGATTCTGCAACCTCTTTCCAACCTTATGCGCTCGCCATAGAGGTTCTCTGCGCTCGCTTCTCTTTCCAACGTCATAGTTTTCGCGAAGACGTCATCAACACGCGCACCTCTGCCGATTAATGCCTCGTCAGCTTTTACGAGCCCGACTACTTTGCCCCTTCTTCCGATCCTAAAGTGAGAGGTATACACGCCTTCGATTGTCTCAACTGAGCCACCAACAGAAACTCTGTTCTGAGCGACGATTTTTCCAGCGTGGAGTCTCCCACCTACACTCACGTCTTCTCCGCTCAGATTACCATTCACTTCTGCGATTCCGCCAACGTCAAAGGCACCGGAAAGTGTCAAATCACCTCCAACTTTGATCTGTCCACCTACATTCAAGCTTTTACCTTCGCCGGAACCTGAAATGGAGACGACGCCGCCTACATCAATGTCATTGAATCTCAAGTCTTCCTCAGCTTTCAGAGAGCCACCAACGTCAATGTTGCCACCACTTCCGCTGGTCAGTTTCACGGTTCCCCCGACATCAATGTCCTTAAATTCTAGCGGGCCGTGTGAAACGAAACTGCCTCCAACATCAAGCTTGCCGATTTTTCCTCCGGAAACCTCAACTTTTCCTCCTACATCGATGTCATCAACGTCAACGGTCGACTCAACCTCCACTGAACCTCCAACATCAATGTTTTCAGCCTTCGTTCGTCCTTTGCTGGTGAAAGCGCCACCGACATCAATCTTCTTCGCAGTAGTTTCACCACCTACATCAAGCTTACCTCCAACGTCGACATAATTAGCTTCAAGATCCCCTTTTGTTCTCAGGCTTTTACCCACATCCACTCTCTGTGCTTTCATATTTCCTTGCACATCTAAGCGCCCGTCGTCAAGACTTACTCTGTTCCTGATTTCAAGATCGCCCTCAATGGTCAGATCGCCTTCTCCGTCAAGGTTTTCTGCGGATAGACCACACTCGAAGAGGCAGTCGTCTTCGGTATATACTGTTCCAGAGACAGAGATCTTGGGAGGCGACCCTTCACCCTGAACTACCGCACGTCTGCCTACTTCCAAGTCTCCTTCAACCGTGCTCAACGTGGCTTTGCTTCCAGAAGCAACAACTCTTCCACTCATCCCTCTTCATCCTCCTTACGTTGTAGTTTGGGCTTTCGATCGCCCAGATGGGGATTCACTTTCATACAGCACATTTGAGAACACCTGTTTCTAAAAGAGGGAGGGGAACGGTGGGTATAAAAGGCTACGCACATGCGAGGTACACATATCGTAGTCACAAATTGTGACTATCTAAGTTGAACACACGTAAAAGCTTGCACGCGCGTGATGGATATCGGAGCGAAATAATGCTTTTCATGGGTTTTTGCAGTCAGAAGACACGTGCATAATCTATAAATACGACATATTTTATGTAAGTCGTCGGTGAGATGCATTGTCTCGCAAGGTTGTTTCAGGCATTCCTGGTTTAGATGAGTTGGTGGATGGCGGTCTCCCTGAAGGAAGAGTGATCCTAGTTATTGGAGGCCCAGGGACTGGCAAAACCATTCTATGTGGACAGTTCTTGCACAATGGAATCTACAATGGTCAAGAGAACGGGATTTTCGTCAGTTTGGACGAAAGCAAGGAACACTTCTATTCAGAGATGCTGCAATTCGGCTGGGATTTCCAGAAAGCTCAGGAAGAAGGGAAGTTCGCCTTAATTGATGCTACTAGAATTTCAAGAGTAAGCATGTTGAAAGAGAAGCTGTACAAAGAGGAGTCTCGCAGCCTCAGAGGAAAGCAACTGCCGATAGACAAGTTGATAGAGAACCTGCAGGCAAAGATCTCTGCAGTAGGTGCAAAGAGAGTTGTTGTCGATACCTTGGCTGCACTGACCTTCAGATTCCCAGATCCAATAGATAGAAGATCAGCCATGATGGATTT
>JAGLZJ010000026.1 GCA_023131555.1 Candidatus Bathyarchaeota archaeon
ATAAACCGCAGTTTGCACAAGTTTGTGCAGAAGCAATTGATCTCTGAACAGGAGATGAACGAGGTTCTCGGGAGAATCCATCCAACGCTCAATATCAAGGAAGCCGTGGAAAACGCTGACCTGATTATTGAGGCAGTGCCTGAAAACATCAAGATCAAGCAGTCCGTCCTTGCAGAAGCCGATAGCTACGCCAAGGAGAGCGCGATAATGACGTCAAACACGTCATCCATCAGCATAACGGAACTCGCCTCATTCACCAAGAGACCGGAAAACTTCTGTGGGATGCATTTCTTCAACCCTCCACAGTTGATGAAATTAATTGAGATAATCCGAGGCGCAAAGACATCTGATGACACAGTCAACGCAATAGTGGACGTCTCTCGACGCATGGGTAAGGAAACTGTTATCGTCAAGAAGGACTCTGCCGGCTTCATCGTAAACAGAATCTTGGTTCCTGCCCTAAACGAAGCATTCAAACTTGTTTGGGAAGGCGTTGCCACACCTGAGGATATTGACAAGGCGATAAAGCTTGGCTTAAACTGGCCTATGGGACCCATGACTCTCGCTGATTACCTGGGCATTGATACGACGCTGTACATTGCAGAAGTCCTCCAAGGAGAACTTGGAGGAAAATACGCTCCCTGCCCTCTTCTAAGACAGATGACAAGAGCAGGTCTGACAGGAAGGAAGAGCGGGAAAGGCTTCTACGACTGGACCAAGAAGAAATAGGGAGGAATGAAACGTGGAGTTTAAAAACACGCTTTACGAGAAGGCAGACGGCGTAGCCACCATCTCGATAAATCGACCGCAAGCACTAAACGCTTTGAATGAAGCAACACTTCTCGAATTATCCCACCGACTATCTGACGCAGAGCACGATGCGGACATCAAGGTTGTTGTGATCACGGGCGCTGGAGATCGCGCATTCTGTGCTGGCGCTGACTTGAATGTAATGAAGACAGCGACGCCGTACAAAGGAATGCACCTTTCCTTGATAGGGCAGAAAGTGACAATGGAAGTAGAAGAAGCCGCGAAACCAGTTATCGCCGCAATAAATGGATATGCCCTAGGCGGAGGACTGGAACTGGCCATGGCATGTGACATCCGCATTGCCTCCGCGAAAGCAAAACTGGGGCAACCCGAAGTCAACGTTGGCCTGATTCCCGGATGGGGCGGCACACAGCGACTTCCCAGACTCGTGGGAAAGGGTATCGCGAAAGAGATGATATTCACGGGAGAAAACATTGACGCAAAAAGAGCTGAACACCTCGGTCTAGTGAACATGGTTGTTCCACCCGAAGAGTTGAAGACCGCTGTGAAAGAGATGGCTTCCAAACTCATGAGCAAACCCCCAATAGGTCTCGAATTAGCTAAACACCTAATCAACAACAGCACTGAAGTGGACTTGAAATCAGGGCTTAGAAACGAGGCAGTAGCCTTTGGGGTCCTTGCATCAACCGAAGACTTCAAGGAAGGAGTGAACGCTTTCCTCGAGAAGCGAAAACCTCAGTATAAGGGGAAATAGTCTTTATCCTTAATAATCTGAAGCGCTCCCTCCTGAACAGCAAGGATGCATTGTCTTGAGAAAAGTTGCAGTGATAGGTGGAGGTGCCACTAGATGTGGCAAAAGAGAAGCCACATGGAGAGAGCTCGTTCAAGAGGCTGGCAAAGCAATGTTTGACAGCGTCGAAAACCTTTCTCCGAAAGACGTTGAAGCTCTTCTAGTTGGAGCAGCACAACCTGAAAGATTCACTTTCCAAGTCCACGTTGCTCCATTGGTTGCAGAGTGTCTCGGCATAACGCCGACTAAAGTTATAGCCACAACCGAACTTATGTGCGCATCAGGTCAAGCCGCCCTTCGGTATGCATGGGCATGCATATCAAGCGGAATCTGCGACGTGGCTGTCGCCTTCGGCGTGGAGAAGATGTACATGCGGAATATGGCTGAGGCACAGACCAACATGACATGTGTCTTGGATAGAGAATGGGACGGCGTTAACGCCATGTCAGCTCCACCCTTCTTCGCCATGACTGCCCAACGGCATATACATGAGTTTGGGACAACTGAAGAGCAGATGGCGATGGTCTCCGTGAAGAACCATCATTATTCGACAATGAATCCGCTCGCACAGTTCCAGAAGGAAGTCTCCATCGAGAAGGTTCTTCAATCTTTCATGATTGCTCCTCCTCTGAAGCTGTTTGACTGCAGCGGAATAACTGATGGAGCAGCTGGGGTCATCTTAGTTCCCGCTGAAAACGCGACAAAATACACGGACTCTCCGATGCTCATAGCTGGATCAGGACAGGCTAACATCGGGAACGCTGTGGCCAATCTGGCCAGCATCAGCGAATGGATTCCCCTGAAACTCGCTGTTAAAGAAGCCTTACGATCAGCCAAGGTGTCTTTAGCAGACATCGACATCGCTGAGCTTCACGACTGCTTCACTATTTCAGAGATAATGGAATACGAAGCCTTCGGCTGGTGTGAACGGGGAAAAGGAGGAAAATTCATTGAGGACGGTGGACCCTACATCGGAGGAACAATAGCTGTCAATCCACGAGGAGGACTATTAGGTTGCGGTCATCCCTTAGGGGCAACTGCGATTCTGCAATCCATCGACATCATGAATCAATTCCAAAGCGAAGTGCCGAACGGGCGACTGGTCAAAGACGCAGATGTAGCAGTAGCTCACAACCTTAGCGGAGCAGCAAATGTTCACAGCCTCATGGTCTATTCAAGGAGATAAACTACGTGAAAGCCAGTCGTGAAAAGATCACGCAGCCAGATAAGATTGATCTGCCGCAAATGCTGGACTTCTATCCATTACAGGATGAGAAAGACACTCGCATCAGTCAATTTTTCAAGAACCTGAAAACTGGTCAACTGACGACGACGAAGTGCAAGACTTGCGGATCAGTCTTATGGCCTCCTAGAGTCGTTTGTTCTGGTTGCATGTCTGAGGAGCTGGAATGGGTGAACTTGGGAACTGAAGGCGAGCTTTACGCCTTCACTGAGATGAAGGCGGGAGCACCATTGGGCTTCGAGAAGGATGTTCCCTTCTGCATTGGCTTGGTGAAAATCGGCAGCTTGCTTATTTCCTCCCGAATCGATGAGGCGAGATATGAGGACCTGAAGATCGGGCAAAGGGTGCACCTAAAGGTCGTGGAACTGGAGGACGATGGACGAGTGTTTTACAGGTTTAAGGTTTAGGTGACTGACCCATTCAGTAGAGATCATCGAGGTCAATGTTCTGCTTCGGCAATCTTCCATGCTTTTTCAGAAACTGCTGCAGTAGCTCGCTTTCTCGGGTAGTGAACATCTTCGCTTCCTCGTAGAGAAACCGCTTTCGCGCGCGCGCATCCTCAGTCATAAGTGCTTCTTGCAGTTCTTTCCTCAGATTCGGAGTTCCCTTGATCAAGAGAACCTCATTATCTTCACCTGCGAGCTGAATTACGCCTTCGGTTTCAGGCACAGCCCCCACATTTTGCTCATCAAGCTTCAGCCATCTCTCTGGAGGTAGTTGAGCCTCCTGCATACGAAGTCGAAGGTCACACTGAAGGCATAGCTTGGCTTCTTCGATTGCCTCTTCTCCGGTGCAAGGGAGCTCTACAAGCTCAAAGTTGCTTCGCCTATCTTCCAAAGCAATGCAGGGCACACGAAGACGCTTCTTGTCTGCAAAGTCATCTAATCTTCCCAACCACTCTTGAGGCTCTTTCTCTCCTTGGGACTCTCCATCGATGTCCCCGTCTCCCCCCAAGGATGCATCTATTGACTTTGCGGCCTGCCTCCCCATAGCGATGGCTTCTATCACGGAGGTTGGACCGCTAACAGCGTCTCCTCCCGCGAAGACACCTTCTACTTCAGTCTCCATCCTGGAATTGGTCTTAAGCAGACCCTTTTCTGCAATCCCGAAGTTTGGTGAGAGAACTGACTCATCCAGTTTTGCGCCTACTGCAACAATGACATTGCTTGTTTCTATGGAGTGCTCGCTTCCTTCAATGGGGATCGGAATTTTCCTCCCCTTCTCACCAGCTCTCCCCAGCTTCATCTTTACACATCGCAGTCCAACGACCTTTCCATCCCTGCCTACGATTTCCGTAGGCGCTCTCAGAAACTGGAATTCAACTCCTTCCTCCATCGCCATCTTCACATTTTCGGGGTCGGCAGGCATCTCTTCACTCGATCTGCGATACACAATGGCAGTCTCTGCGCCAAGCCTCAAGGCTGCTCTCGCTGCATCAACGGCGACGTCGCCTCCACCAATAACCATCGCCGTTTCCCCTAGCTTTGTGACGCGATTCGAGTTCACTTCAAGCAAGAAGTCTAAACCTAGGAAGACTCCAGCTAATCCCTCTCCGGAGATCTTGAGTTCTGAGCTTTTCTGAGCACCAACACCTAAGAACACTGCATCAAAATCGTTGCGTAGCTTAGTGAGAGTTATGTCCTTGCCAACCTCGGTGCTTTTTCTCACCTCTATTCCTTGGACTAGAATGTCCTCAATGTCAGCTTGGAGGATCTCTCTTGGAAGCCGGTAGGGAAGAATCCCCCAACGCAGCATTCCCCCTAGCTCCGTTGATTTCTCAAAGATCGTTATAGCATGACCTTTCTTGGCTAGGTAATAAGCAACAGTAAGTCCCGCTGGTCCAGAACCGACAACAGCGATTGTTTTTCCCGTGGAACTCCTTTTGAGGTACTTTGGTTCGAGCGTGCTACCTTCAACAGCGGCTCTCTTCAAAACGCATATCGCCACTGGGTCGCTTAATTCGTTTCTGCGGCAGACTGTTTCACATGGGCGATGGCAAACGTGACCTAGCGTTCTTGGGAGTGGAACTTTCGCATTTATCACTACGTGAGCTTTATTGAATCGTTCGTGGGCAATGTGGCGGATATAGGACGGAACATTCATCTCGACTGGGCATGCTGCTACGCATGGAGCGGCATCTTGCTTGATCTTCTCCTTGTCTTTTATTGCTCCTGTTGGGCAGACCTGAACGCATGAGCCACAGAATCTGCATCCAGACTTCTTCAATGTGGGAGCCATCATTCCTACTATGGCTCTCTCTTCATCGAGTGTGAACCCTAATGCATGGACTCCTCTCAGGTCTTGGCATGCCCTTACACATCGTGTGCAACCGACACAGAGATTGAAGTCGAAAGTGAACAGAGGCTCACTCTGCAGTTTCGGCAATCTTGCTGGTATGTATCTGGGGGTGTCTTCTCTGATTCCGACGTAATCGGCAATCTTCTCCAGTTCACAATTTCCAAGCCTGTCACAGCACCTCTCTTCCACTGGAACATTAAGTGAGCAAGTGTCTCGTGAACATCCTTCCTTCTGGGCACATAGGAGGCAAGCGTGAGGATGCTCCGCGAGAATGCGCACTAGATTTTTCTGCCTTACCGTCCTCACTCGTTCAGTATTCGTTGAAACTTTCATTCCTTCGAAGACTGCGGTGTTGCAGGCGTGTACTAAGTCTGGTTGGTCTTCGACTTCGACAAGACACAAGCCGCAACTATCTGGGCTGAGCTGGGAGTAACCCTTTACGGAGGTTCGTCCTCTGAAAACTCTGGGTTCAGCCTTTGTGGCGGAGAAAGGAGGTAGGTTAGGATGGCTGCATAAGGCAGGTATATATACATCCGCGTATTGTGCAGCTTCCAAGATGCTAGCTCCTTTATGTGCTTCAACCTTAACGCCATCAATGTTCAGAGTTGTCACGTTAGGTAGCTCGCATGTGAGAGTTACCATGAGTGAGTTATCGCTTCTTTCTTGCAGGCTTGTACGCAGGGAATCTTTTTTGTGTGAGCGATGGGTTTGCATGGGCCACAGCTGTATTTCAGCTTCTTTCGATGATTGTCTTTCACTGCTGCCATTTTGTCTCCTTCAATGTCAAACTCGTTCTCTATGAGTTCTAGTACGTTTTGAGGGCAGGCTTGTACGCAGTCATCGCATCCATTGCATCTGTCGGTGTCGATGACGATGAAGAAATCACCCGAACCGTTTTTGTATCCGTAGTGTGCCTTCAAGTGAAGTTTCCTCTTATTACCGGAGGCCTAATCGTTTCTCTTGAAGCGCTTTTGCGAAGAGTGCGGCTCCGATTGCTCCGGCTAGGATTGGATCCATATTGGGTGCAAGAGGCTGTATCTTCAGGATTCTTGTGAGTCTTTCAACGATTCCGTCGTTTTTCGATACGCCTCCGGTGATAACGAACTCTTTTTCGATTCCTACTCTCGCCAGTAGGTCTGCTATTCTGTCTGCCATGGCGGCGTGGTACGCTGCTGCAACTTTTTCTTTGGACCATCCCTGCCGTAGGAGTGCAAGTGATTCTGCCTTGGCAAAGACAACACATGTGTTGCTGACTGGCGGTGGATCTTTCTCTACCTGCAACGAGACCTCTCCCAGATTCTGGATGGGGATGCCGATAAGGTCAGCAAAGACCTCTAATCCTCTTCCTGTTCCAGCGGCGCACTTGTCATTCATCAAGAAGGATAGCACTTTTCCTTTTTCATCACAGCGTATCGCTTTGCAGTCTTGGCCTCCTACATCCAAGACGGTTCTCACAGCTGGTCCGTATACGTAATGAGCGCCTCGAGCGTGACAGGCGATTTCTGTTATTGTTCTGTCGGCGAAGGGAACGTTTACGCGCCCATATCCTGTTCCAACTACGTAGTGAATCTTCTCTTTCTGTAGACCTGTCTCTTTCAAAGCCCATTCAGTAGCCTTCACTGAAGTTGCTTCGCTTACTCCTCCTGTTCGTATAACTGAATATGCATAGAGTTCGCCATCGAGCATGATTGCTACTTTGCTGCCTACTGATCCAATGTCTATGCCTGCGGTGATTATGCTGGCTGTGGTCCAGTCTTTTTCTGGCTCTGTGTGTCTGTACTCCGGCCACTTCCAAAACTGGGTATCTTGGCTCATTTCGACTTCCCCCTGCTGGCGATTATTGCAGATCCCAGCGCACCTACGTATTCTGGGAACTCAGGCACAATTAAGTCAGTGTTCAACTCATGTTGCAGGGGCTTCACAAAACCTTGGTTGAGTGCAACGCCCCCGACTAGCACAACTTCTTTTTCCACTCCAACTCTCAGAACCATTGAGGCTATTCTTCCCGCCATCGCGTCGTGGATTGCTCGAGCGATATCTTCTTTCGCAACTCTTGAGTGGATCAAGGAGACCACTTCAGACTCCGCGAAGACGGTGCATTGTGCGTTCATGGGAACGGATTTAGTGGATTTCAGTGACAGAGGTCCCATGTCCTCTACTTCAACCTCTAGTGCTCTAGCCATTGTTTCAACAAATGTACCTGCTCCTGCAGCGCATCTTTCGTTGATGACGAAGTCCTTGACTTTTCCGTCCTCGTTTACTTTTATGCCTCTACCTTCCTCAGCTCCAACATCTATTACTGTTCGGGCCTTCTGCCTTAGATGCCAAGCTCCAGTGGCATCTGCGACAACCTCTGATACTGCTTGACTGGCTTCGATCGGTTCCTTGTGGAGGACTTCGCTTTTACCCATTCCAGTCGCCACAGCTCTGGAAATATCGATCTGTTGCAGGTTGCATTTCTTCAAGGCATCTTCAAAGATTGACGCTGTGGATTTGTTTACATCAAATCCAACGACTCCTTTTACTCTGTGCAGGACTTTGTCGTCTTGCAGGAGTACGATTTTTACGAATTTTGCTCCTATGTCTATGCCGGCTACTATCAACCTCTTCGCCCTCCTTCTGCTGGAAGCTTTTCTAACCCCATGCTTTCAAAGAAAGTTGTTACTCTCGACATTGTTCCTGGGTAGTCGAATTCTCTTTCGTCGCCCATGTTGCCTTCGAAGGAGAAAACCTGAATTCCTTCTTTCAGGAGGCCAAGGCGGTTCTCAGCGATGTGGACACTCAGTCCTTCGCAGCCGCGGTTGTAGTGAAGCAGAACAGCATTCGCCTTCCATTGCTCAACGATGCTCTTCATCATTTGTGTCTTTAATTCAGGTCTGTAGAAGTGAGCCCATTCAGGTCTATTGAGGGTCCATTCAACAATGGATCTCAACGCTTCTTCCCTGTTTTCAGGCTTGTTGGAAGGAAGAGGTTTTGGGCTCCATCTTCCGTCCGGTTTGTATTCCCACATTCCAACTAAGCCGAATGAGTACAGCGATCCAATGGAGACAACCCCATAGCTCTCCATTGCTCTGAAGATCTTCAGAAACCCCCATGGAGGCTGTGTGTCTGTTATTACTCTGAATCTTTCGTATGGTATGGCAGCGACTCCTCTATCCACCCTGCTCTGGACTTCGTCTCTCAACTTCTTGTAGAACGCTGCGCATTCAGGTCTGTGTTTCATTAGCGTCCCTATTACATACAGAGAATACATTGTTTTTTCGTCTAAGGGAGCTGGAATCGCCTGATTTAATGAACAGACCTCAGCCCAAAGTGATGTAGACTTCATCTCGTTCCAAACAGCATCGCAGAGGAGCTGATCGTTACATCGCCTTCCAGTCACTTTTTCCAGCCATTCGATGCCATCCTCCAACTGGTTGACGATGTAGTCTACTTTGAATTTCTCCATTGGTGCTAGTGAATAACCGACTGAAACGTCTGTGCAGAACATCGGTATCTCCTTTCCCTTCTTCTTCTCAAGCCATTTGACGATCTCATACCATTTTCCATGACTGCAGCAAATGTGGTCTTGCCAGATGAAGTCTGGAGTGGGATATCCCGTTACTATTCT
Source organism: Candidatus Bathyarchaeota archaeon (assembly GCA_023131555.1). Lineage (GTDB taxonomy): Archaea > Thermoproteota > Bathyarchaeia > Bathyarchaeales > SOJC01 > JAGLZJ01. The sequence continues at coordinate 8,713 of JAGLZJ010000026.1, forward strand.
TCCATCCGCCAGTATGAATTTGTCAAGTAGAATCGCCCCCCAGTAATTCCTCATGTAGGCGCAGAGGGTTCGCGGAAAGCCTGCGGCTTCAACAGCATCATGGCATTCTGATGCGAAATCTTTGTGAAAAGCTATTGTTGCTCCATAAGGTTCTCCTGTGATACTGTGTACGTCATCACCAAGTCCCGCTGGAACGGAACTGAAACTCCACGCGCCGCCTGCCCACCTTAATCCCCCTTTCTCAGGTGCATTAAGGTAGTTTTCGTAGTATTTTGTTCGGAGGTTTTTCGCTTCGTTCCAACACTTTAAGGGTTCAGTTGGGAATTTCTTGACGAGGTTGACCACTCTCACTCCTCCTTAAAACAGGTCTTCGAGTCCTGTTAGGGTTTCAAGGAATGCTTCTACTCGTGTCCTGAATTGTCCCCATGGAACTGTCACATCAAACTCTAAGGGGTAAGTGGGGATTCCAACTGCCTTCAGCTCCTCCCTGAGTGGAGGAACCTCGATTCCATGGGGATCGCAGAACTTGTTCTGTATTACAAGCGCTCCTTGAGCTTTGTATCTTTGAGCAAGGTTGACAACTTGTTTGATCCGAGTCAGTTCAGGCCAATCTTTGCTTGGGCACGTGACGCGGCTGATGTAGGGGTCTGCGATTGCCATGAGTCTGTCTTGAATAGAAGGATCTACTAG
>JAGLZJ010000027.1 GCA_023131555.1 Candidatus Bathyarchaeota archaeon
TCATGGTTGGAGTATTTCTGGGAGTCAACGGGGCAATCGAATCCCTAGCAGCAGCGAGTCAACCACCTGGAACCTGGGGAGAATGGCTGTCGATATTGCCCACTTTGACAGGTTCATTTATTGAAAGGGGGATCTACCTTCTCGTCATAGGCTTATGTGTAGGGCTTGCCGGCAGAATAGCCCGCTGGTACTTTGAACGCGACATCAGACTGCTACGGACTACCGTCATAATGGTTGTGATCGCTTGGTCATCCCAAATATTCATCCAAGTCTCAAGCATACTGATTAATCCGACAACCACAGAGACTGAACTAATTTTCACTATTTTCATCGGCATTCTCATCGCTATTGCATCATCCCTGCTTGCTCTTGTAACCAACATCAAGTACGGGACTTTCTTCAAGAAGAGTGATAGAGACGTTGAAGAATTCAGTCAAGGCTAGCGTCGGGATAATTACCGGTAGCGGGTTTGATGCCTTCTTCAAGCAAGCTGAGGCGGTTCGAGTGGACACGCCTTTCGGGGATCCTGCCCCAATCTCAATCACCGACATAGCGGGGCGAAAAGTTGCCATTCTAGCGCGTCACGGTTCAAACCACGGCAATCCTCCTCATCGGATAAACTATAGAGCCAACATTTTTACCATGTACATCCTAGGCGTGAAACAAATTCTAGCAACCAACGCTGTAGGGGCTATAAATAGAAAATTAAAACCTGGAAAGTTGGTTGTACCTCATGACTTCGTGGATTTCACCAAACTAAGACACAACACCTTCTATGATTCTGCTCCAGTAATCCACATTGATATGTCAGAACCCTACTGCCCTGAGATCCGCAGGGCTTTGGTCCTGGCTTCAGAGAAACATTCAGAAGACATCTGTAAGAAAGCCGTACTGGTCTGCACGGAAGGTCCTAGATTCGAGACTCCGGCCGAGATCAGTTTGTTCCGAAGCCTAGCCTGCGACATAGTGGGAATGACCAGTCTTCCTGAAGTTGTACTCGCCAGAGAACTGTCAATATGTTATGCCTCGCTTTGTTGTGTTTCCAACATGGCTTCAGGGTTGCAGCCAGCTCAGGGAGTTGACGATCTAACTATGGTTGCTGACAGGAAACGTGTAGCTATGGAACAAGTCTTAAAAGAAGCGATCTCTCTTCTACCGTCACTTCGCAGTTGCATTTGTGCAACAGCTGTGAAGGACACTACCCTTCAAAGGCTGGAACGGTATGCTAAAGGGATTCCTTTCAACAATAGGCGCTTACAAAGTCTATGAACGTTGGCTGTGGTATCAAGTAAAAGGAGGAAAGATGCCAGACCACATTGCCATTATTCTAGATGGGAATCGACGCTGGGCATCTCACCGTTCCCTTAACACACAAGCAGGGCACCTGCATGGCGCTGAAAGAGTCAACGAACTGCTTGACTGGTGCCTAGATCTGGGCGTGAAGTACATCACACTGTATTCTTTCTCCACAGAGAATTTTAGCCGGACACCAATGGAAGTCCAAGAAGTCATGGATATCATCGAGGAGAAGTTCAGAGAGATCTTAACTGATGAACGAATTCACTCCAACGAGGTACATGTCAAAGTCATCGGTCGCGTTGAGCTTCTTCCGACAACATTGCAGAAGTTGGTGCGTGAAGTCGAAGAAACCACTCACAAGTATCAGAGGCAGTTTCTGACAATTGCACTTGCTTATGGAGGACGCGCTGAAATCGTTGATGCTACCAAGAAGATTGCAGAGAAAGTTTCGAGTGGAGAGTTAGACATAGAAGAGATTGATGAAGACGCCTTTGAGAAATTTCTGTACACAGCGCACATGTCACAACCCGACCCTGACTTGATAATTCGCACAAGTGGAGAAGAAAGACTTAGCGGATTCCTACTCTGGCAAAGCGCGTACAGCGAGTTGTACTTCCTAGATATGTTTTGGCCAGATTTCCGGCGGATTGATCTACTGCGAGTTGTAAGAACGTATCAACACAGAAGGCGTAGATTCGGCAGATGAACACAAGATTAACCCCGAATGCTGAGCAACTATCCTTAACGTTTGCACCCATAAGAGGATGAAAAAGTGCCATCAACATGGGTTCTTTCATAGCGATTGTGAGCAAGAATCGAACAGAAGTTCTCGAAGAGGCTCTTACAATGTTGAACGAATTATCTCACAGAGGAAAGTCCACATTTGGAGTCGCTGACCACGAGAACGCGACAATAAGGAATACGATTCAAGAGCTACGTAACGCAAATATTCACTCAGATAAACTGATAGGCCACAGTTTCTCCAGGACACTTCCCAGAGATGAGGCTCAACCTATTCGAAACCGTGACTTCTGCCTTGTGTTCGAAGGACGAATCTTCCCCTCTCCCCCAGAGAGTGAACCCGCATTCGTTTCAAAGAGCATTGAAAGTACCGAAAACAAAATAGCTCACATAATTCGCAGCTACAACGGTTCATTCGTGGTTGGAACCGCAGACAGAAATGGCGTACAAGTGGGAAGCAGCTCAATTGCAGCAGTTCCCCTCTACTTCGGCGAGAACAACAATGTCTGCGCGACTGCTTCAGAACGAAAAGCCTTGAGGAAAATTGGAATAACGAACTCCTCCCCCTTTCCAGCAGGGTGTTTCGCTTCCTTAGGCAAGAAGGGATTTCGCTTCAACATCGCGAAAATCATCCGTCAACCATCAATGCAGATGATTAAAGCAGATGTCGTAGCGAAGCAACTTAAGCAAGTCTTGCTAAAATCTGCAGAAGAGCACTTTGCAGATCTCGAAGAGATAGCTGTGGCCTTCTCCGGTGGTCTTGATAGTACCATAGTCTCAGTTCTAGCCAGACACTGTTCTCTTAGAAGCACGTTAATCTGGGTTGGGCTAGAGGGGCAACCTGAACTCAATTCTGCAGCACAGGCTGCAAAGACTCTCGGTATGCCACTCTACGCCAAGACCTACACGCTTGCTGACGTAGAGGCGGTCATCTCCCACGTTATGTGGCTGATTGAAGAAGCAGGCTTTGTAGACCTTAGCGTCGCAATCCCTTTCTATTGGGCTGCAGCGGAAGCAGCCAAACTAGGTCTCAAAGTGATGGCGACTGGTCAAGGAGGAGATGAACTCTTTGCAGGCTATCATCGAAACCTAAAGCTATCAAACTATCGCCAAGCCGACCTGAAACGGAGAATCTTTAAAGATGTGACCACCTCGCTTCAACCCAACTGCCAGAGAGATAACAAAACCGTCGCCTTCCATGGAGTTGAACTAAGAAACCCCTTCATAGATTGGACGGTGATTCATTTTGCGCTAGGCATTCCATTCTGCATGAAGATCTCTTCTCCAACCGATCCTCTTCGTAAAAGAATCTTGAGACTGACAGGAAAAGAGCTTGGAATTCCCAGCACAATCACTGAAAAACCGAAAAAGGCGATACAATACTCAACTGGAGTAGAGAAAGCGATCAGAAAGCTTGCTCGGGTAAGACGGCAAACACTTGCTGATTACTTGGGGAAAATCCGAGCTCTACAACGGCTTAACCAGTGGGAGGCACGGGATGAAGACGACAGGAATAGTATATACTAAACAACATCTACATCACAAGACTGGGAGCCACCATCCTGAGTCTGGAAGCCGACTCAGAGCAATAATGAATGCTCTGAGAAAACAGAAGCTGTTCTCTAAGAGGGAGTATTGCCTCATCTCCCCCGAGATTGCCCCTACTGAAGACTTGGAGCTTGTTCACTCCCGTGAACACATCAAACTTGTGAAGCAGGTATGTGAAAATGGGGGCGGATTACTCGACTTGGGGGACACAGTGGCGTCAGATGGCACTTTCATGGCAGCCAAGTATGCGGCTGGCAGTGCCAAGAGAGCAGTCGACGAAGTCCTTAAGGGGAGATTGAGGAACGCCTTTGCTTTGACTCGCCCGCCAGGGCACCATGCAGGACCAACCTATGCAATGGGATTCTGCGTCTTCAACAACGTGTCTGTAGCAGCATCATACTTGGCGACTAAGGGTCTTCGAAGAATCTTGATCCTTGACATAGACGCTCATCACGGAAACGGAACTCAGGAAATTTTCTACGACACAGGAAATGTCCTTTACATAAGCCTACATGAAGACCCGCACGAGTTCCCTGGGGTTGGATTCGAGGACGAGGTGGGGCGAGATGATGGGTTGGGTTACACAATAAACATTCCCTTTCCTCTTAGAACAGGCGACGATGCCTATCTGAAAGCCATGCATGAAATTGTGATTCCGGTCACGAGAGAGTTCGCCCCTCAGTTTATTCTCCTGTCAGTCGGATACGACGGATATTTCCGCGATCCCGTAGGTCGGTTGAATCTATCCTTTCAGATATATCCTCTGATTTTTAGGAAGATGCTTGACTTAGCCTCAGCAACTTGTGAAGACAAGCTTGTAGCCGTCTTAGAAGGTGGGTACTGCGTGCCTAGACTGGGAAAACTCGTACTTTCTACAATTCTTACGATGGCAGGGAGTTCACTTCAGAGAACTGTTGATTCCCGACCTGTGGATTTAGCAGCGGAGAAACGAGCAGAAAAAATTGTTGAAAGAGTTAAGAAAGTGCAGTCGAAATTCTGGAAGGTTTTGAAGGCTTAGACTATTCAATTACTTCGATAGCACCGCTTGGGCACTGAACTTCACAGGCTTTGCACTCCAAGCATTCTTCTTGCTTAGCGGGAATCGACTTGTCATCCTTCATTTCAAAAACCTCGACTGGACAGGTGTCTACACATGTTCCGCATCCGTCACACTTTTCCAGATCAACTTTGACTTCGACCATTGCTGGCACTTCTACATTCTTAGAGTTTGAATGAAGAGCTGGTAGATAAATAAAAGTCTTTAGGAAAGACTGCAGTTACTCATCATTCTCTTAGTCTTAGAAGAACTCCATCTATTGTTGCTTTTGACCTCTCACGTCTTCGCAGGTCATCATCTAGAAGCCTCCGGTAGGTTTGCGCGGAGATTTCTCCTTGTTTGAATCGGAGTTCAATTCGGTTGATGTCCGCATCGATGTTTTCAAGTTCGATCTCAGCGACTTCCAGCTGTCTCATGATCTCAGCGTATCTTGATCCGCTACGTGCTATTATCTGATGCTTTCCCGCAAGTTCTTTTGAGAGGTTGGAAAGCCGATTCTCCAAAGTCGTCTTTCTAACCTTGTATCGCCTTCTTGATATTTTTCCTTTCTTCGCCTTGTTCTTGACTTCATCTAACTCGGCAAGGGTTTTCTTCTTCGTTTCATATGATTCCACAAAGGCATTCATGGTCTTGCGAGGAATCATGACTGTTGATGTTGGTTGGGGTGCTTGCGGTCTTTGCCAAACAAGGGCTACAATTGAGCCGACTACAACCATCACCGTGACCCAGAGTGTCGGTCTAAAGGAAGCCCAGAAGAGAGTGTGGCTGTATGCAAAGGTCCAGTTCTCATCATGAAGCCAGCTGATGTTTGAAAAAGAAGTGCGGAATGTCTCTTGAAAAACATCTCTGTCCAAGTCGTATCTCTGGCTTGGAAATGACTGGACTGTGGCGCCCTCAGGGAATGTGACTTCCATAGCAAAGGTCTCAGGTATCACTCGCAACTGGTCGAAGAGACTTAGATTAAGTCTGTAGTTTACCTCATCGGAAGAGGCATGACGGTTTTCTCCGCTCAGACTATAGGTCAAGGAGAAACTCCCTATCTGGTTTGCAGCAACCTGGAAGGAGACTGCATAGGCTCCAGTTTCGTCAGAAGATGTGTCGAGTCCCAGCTTCTTTCCCTGTTCATCGAAGGAAGAGACATTTCTAGCGTCATCAGGAACCATCAGCTTGAAGCTATTTAATCCGAACACACTTTGGCTTTCGATTGTATATTGTTCGGTGACTGAAATCTTGCGTCTGGCATCAATTACCACTTCTCGGTTAAGTTTGTGAACTGAAAAAAGCGCAAATACATCAGGGTTTTCGGAAAAGAACCTTACCTTGACTGCATTGTCAGCGTAACTCGCTAGCGATTCCTTTGAGTAGGTCAGGAGTTGCTGTCCATTACGCTCAGTGAGACCGAAATCAATGTCAGCGACCTGCTCATACGTGGCGTTGTCAGGCAGCTCCACGCTGATCGTGAAGCCTGAGGCTTCCTGTGAAAAACTTGGATAGAGGGGGAATTCAGTTGTGAACACATATTCCTTGGTTACATTGACCGTTCTTGTTGAGGAAAGTACCATGTCTGAAAACAAAGATGTTACCTTGAACGTGTAAGATTCTCCACTCTGCAGAGAGATTCCGTCCTGGAAGTCCACAGTAGCTCCATAATAACCTACTGCTCCGAGACCTGTGTCCTCAACTACAGATAACGGAGCACCAATACTGTCGTAGGCGGCTAGAGCACGAAGGTTTCGTTCATACTTCATGGGAAACCCTATGGCGACCTGTTCAACCGTCACACTTTCATTGAATGAAGAGATCTGTATCGTATCGTTGATGAGGAGAATACCCCCGTATATCGGGACGACGACGCGATCGAGCTTCGTGATCTGGAATTCAGGCGTGGCTGATGCAGAGTGGCTTTCCTGCAATGGAAAGAGGAGGAAGAATGCTAAAAATAATGACACTATGAGTAACGCGGTTGTATGTCTCAACGCCAACTACCTCTTGGAAGTCTTTCGTATGTATCACGGATTCGCCTTATTTACTTTCCTTTTGAGGAGAAACGTCCTTAGACGCTTTCGCTTGGTGGTGTGCACTGCGCATGGGAACAATGTCTTGTTCCTTCGATCAGTTCTAAATTATGGACGATGTTAAGTTTCCGAATTAGCTTGTATTTATTGCCGGCCAACTATGATGGCAGGGTCAAGGCTTGGCTACTTTTAGGTAGTATCCTTCTTCCTTTTTAGGTCCGAAACTACGAAGCCCATTCTTGCGCAGTTGCTGTCTCAATTTATGGGCAAAAGCATCTGTGATCTCTCCTCTTTTCTCCAAGAAACTGATTATTTCTTCCGCTTGGTGATTATTATCGCATCGTCGAAGAAAGCCGATTACATCAGGATCATAATGAACCAAGCTTTTTCGACCGATCTTCTTCTCTGCAGCTTCAGTATCAATACGTACTGATTGAATCGAGACCTTCTGAGGGTTCAAGCTCATTTCCCTGGTTAGGTTGGGAAACGTTCTCTTGATTTTGTCCCCATTTGTCTCCACTTGCGATCCCGTCCTGCTCGGAACAACTCGTGCTCTTAGAATTCCTATGTAGAAACAAGTATTTAATCGATATCCAGACCCCGTTTCGCGCGCACAGATCCTGAGAAGCTAATCAAAGTTTGATTTACGTAGCAAACTATTTTAATTCAGTATCTCAAACATACTCGCGAGGAATCATATTGCCAGTAGCCTTTGTACTGATAAACACTGAGATCGGATCAGAGAGCGCGGTCTTGAAAACTCTGAAAGGCGTTGAAGGCGTACTCGAAGCACATGCAGTGTATGGGGTATATGATGTTGTAGCAAAAATAACTGCTGACACAATGGACAAACTGAAAGAAGTCGTCACATGGCGTGTTCGACGATTAGACAAGGTGCGCTCGACTCTCACAATGATCGTTGTTGAAGAGCAACCAGAAGCCTCCTGATAACCTCAACAATCTCCTTTTTCTCCTGATCAATCAGTACGCGTGCAGATGTCTTTCCGAGTACCCAGAAAGACTGCTTGCAAGCACTCGGATAGGTAGTCTACAAATGATCCTACACATCGGCTTTGATGACACGGATTCTCGTGTAGGAGGTTGCACTACTTACATCGCTGCCTTGCTTGTAGAGAAACTACTTAGTGTTGGTGTCGAGTTCTCAGAATACCCCAATTTGATTCGACTGAATCCAAACGTGCCCTGGAAGACGAGGGGAAACGGTGCCCTCTGCTTGAGAATAAAATGCGACCAGAATCTGCAAGAGTCAGTCTTCGACAAAGTCCGAAACACAATTAGGGAAAACATGAACCTTGAGCACGAAGGCACAGATCCTGGAATTGTGTTCTTCGAAGGAGCAAAGATCCCTCGAGAAATCCAGTTCTTCTCTAATAAGACAATCCAAACCATGGTAAATCTGTCTGAAGCTCGCGGACTTTTAAGAAAACACAACGCCTCTGCCATAGAATACGGAAGCGGTCTCGGGATAATCGGCGCCTTGGCTGCAATAGGTGAAACCCTAGATGGCGATCATACATATGAACTGCTGACTTACCGAAAAGCCCGGAACAGGGGCACCAAGCGGATGCTGAACCCTGAATCAGTTAAACAGATGAACAAGGAGACCACACCACAGACCTTTGGAAACATTGATCCTGAAACCGGTCGAGTCTTAATCACCCCTAGAGGTGGCGACCCAGTTCTCTATGGAATACGAGGCGAAACAGCGGAGGCTGTAGCCAAAGCTCATCACATGATTGAGACCTCCGAGGAAATTGAGAGGTGGGTTATCTTCAGGACTAACCAAGGCACAGATGCTCACTTGAGCAGGCTTGTCCCCATCGCAGACGCAGAACCATACGACGCAGTAGTCATCCAAGGAACCATATCCTCTCCACCTCGGCTTGTGCCGAAGAGACATCGATTTTTCTCCATTAGTGACGGAACAGGCGAGATCGATTGCGCCGCATATGAACCAACTGGAGTTCTCCGAAAAGTAGCCCGCGATCTCAAGATAGGTGACGCTGTGAAGGCATATGGCGGAGTTAGACCCCAATCAGACCTCCATCCATTAACTGTAAACCTTGAGAAGTTGGAGATTATCACATTGACATCAAAATTCACAGAGCAAAACCCTGAATGCCCCATCTGTAAACGCAAGAGAATGAAATCCAGAGGATCCGGTCAAGGTTTCAAATGTGTCAAATGCGGCTTCCAGTCTCCAAAAGCAAGAAAGAGATTGGTGGAAGAGAAAAGGAGCCTGGTTGAAGGATTATACATCACGTCAACCAGATCCAGAAGACACTTAACTAAACCCCTAAGCCGATATGGAAGAGAGAAAACCAAGAGACCCAGCAAGATGATATCCTGTTGGCATAACCCTTGATTCTTACTCAAGCAAGCTGTCCAGCGTTGGGTAATCAGACATATTCTGCTGCAGGAAATATGCAGGCCCTGAAAATAACCCGTATATTACGAGTTGAGAACTTTCTGCTAGTTGTCTGCCGAGTTTGGGTAATAGTCCAAGTTTGTTCACGAGGGAAGACTGAATGGGATATTTCGGTGAGGAAGAAGAAGTTATCAGAGGGAAAACGTGGAATTGGAGGAGCTTCAAATCTACGGAAGGTTATCCTGTCTCAGACAATCTGCTTGACTGGGTTATAGGGCAGAGAAGAGCTCTCGACGAATGCAATCTTTGCCTGGAAGAATGGGTTCA
>JAGLZJ010000028.1 GCA_023131555.1 Candidatus Bathyarchaeota archaeon
GGGAAATTAAAGTGGACCGAGGGGGATTTGAACCCCCGACCTCCTGAGTGCAAGTCAGGCATTCATACCGAACTGAACTACCGGCCCTAATTTCACGTTGACTTTGATACAGGAACCTGAATCTTTAAGATTTTGGTCAACCTGAATTTGACCACTATGGTCAAACTGGTCAATGCGCGCGCAAACCAGGATCCTCATCTCCAACATATCGAAATTCTTTTTAGCGATCTCCACAGAATTCTTGGTTCAGTGAATCAGCCTATGAAAGCCTTCATCTCAGTTGATCTAGAAGGATTGCCTTACGTAGTCATCCCAGCTCACCTTAACCTCAAGGGCTCATTGTATGATGAAGCCAGAAAAATCGCAACTCAAGTCACCTTGATCGTCGCTGATGAACTGAACAAGAATGGGTTTGATCAGGTTGTTATAGCTGACAGCCATGGTCCCATGGTAAATCTTATCGTGGACAGCTTGCCGGAATACGTTGAAATCGTGCGAGGTGTACTAAGGCCAGTCAGCATGGTTTCCGGAGCAGAGAATTGTGACATTGCGCTCTTTCTCGGATACCATGCTAAATTCGGGACTGCGAGGTCCACGTTTGATCACACCTACAGCGGCAGGACTGTTCGCAAGGTTGAAGTGAATGGGGTTGAAGCAAGCGAGTTTCTGCTCAACTCTTACGCACTCGGCGAAATCGAAATCCCTGTCGTAATGGTTGCCGGAGATACACTACTTCTCAAAGATGATGTAGAGCACCACACGCCGTGGGCTGAAACTGTAGCCCTGAAAGAGTCCATTAGCAGAACTGCCGCTCGCAGCGTCAGCATGGTGAAACTTGAGAGAGAGCTGAAAGAAGCCGTTAAGAAAGCCGTGACGAACTTCAAACAGAACAGGGTAACACCGCTACTTGTGAAGAAACCTGTAAAAACAGCAGTTACATTCAATGCCACCCACCAAGCAGACGTTGCGGAGCTTCTCAGCATGGTTAACAGAACGGGAGGTTTAACAGTAGAGTATACTTCGATTAACATGATCGATGCGTACAAGACGCTCCAACTCCTAGTGCTAGCGTCAGCAGGTGCCACCTCCCTCCTTGAGAACTTGAAATAGGTTCCACAAATCAGCTGGGCAGTTTAGCTAGCTCCTACGGGATAGGATGCGTTCATTCAGAGCCCTCATAACTACTTCAGTGCATTCAGAGGGAGAAAGCGTCGAGGAGTCAACTGTTACTTCTGGATTAGAAGTTTCATAGGGAACGCCGACTCCTGGAACATTGGGAGCGTCCCCCAGTTTCGCCTTCGTGTAGATTTGGCTTGGAGCGAGATGCAGATCTTTACGGTTTTCTTCTCGTTGAATGCAGACTTCCAGAGGGCACTTCACATATGCTTCCATGAAATCCGCGATGAGATGTCGTGCTTGTTCCCGGAATCGCCTACGGTTTCCAGTTGCGTCAATTATGACATTGACACCGTTTTTAGTCAACATCAAGGAAGTGAAAACCAAAGCACCATAAACCAGAGAACGCTCCTCTTCCGAGTAAGTGGGAGTTGGAGTCAGGTGCTTCCTTACCAGATCCACAGACACGACTTCAGTGTATGCGCCCAAGGTCTTCAGCTTCTGCTCGAGCAGGGATGTTATTGTGGATTTGCCACTCCCTGGCAGACCAGTGACCCAAAGGCACCATCCTTGTTGATCTCTCAATCGGTCACCTACCACGGAGGAAGTAGGAGTTCACATTCTTCAGATCCAGCGCTTCAGCTTCAAGAATGTTGATTATGAAATTAATGAGTTTGGTTCTCACGGATTCTGGTAACTGAGGATACCATATTGGCGAGGCAACCACAAGAGCGCGCCAAGCAAAGAAAGGCGGGATTACGCTCAGTATCTCCTCGTCGCCTGTCTCATCCAAATATTGTTTCCAAAATAAGTCGAAAAGGGTTTCAAAGGCTTCCGTAAGCCGTCCATAGGTTTGAAGGCTATAGAAGATGTAGTTAATTGTCATAGCACTCAGATCATCTGCGGGCTCACCCCATTCTCCTCGACTGCGATCGAGAACCACAAAATCGTCAGCATCGCGAAACAAGATGTTCCAAGGGTGGTAATCCCCGTGAATCTGTGACAATCTTTGAGAGAATCCTTTCAGCTTCCATTTCCAATCAACACAGCTTTTCTCGATCTCGGCTAAAGATTCAGCGTTGACGTATTCAAGAGCTGTCGAATAGCTATCTGTCAACCCCATAATGCCTTCACCGTGACCGATTAAGTCTCGAATTCGCCGAGTGTAGAGAGTTTTTTCTCCACTTTTTGTAGCGTGAATCTCAGTCAAATATGAAGAAAGGGCTCTGCATCGCGTGATATCCAGGTCAGTCAGTTGCTTCGTCGCTTTCAGCCTATCAAGATCCCTGTGGTACGGATTACCTTCAATGAATTCAGTCAAGATAAAGAATTCATTGCAGTCACCTAAAGACTTCAATCGTCCGTCTAAGGTGAAGGCGCCAACATCCAGTGACTTCACATGATTCTTCAGCCTGTTGAAGGCCGAATGCTGCCACAGCAGAACCCCAGCGCGATCACTGAAATGGTCGTGACCGAAGCCACCTGGTCGCATGGTAGATAGAACTACTCTACTCGTTGAACTCTCAACCTTCAGGTCGATGACTATGGGAATTCCATATCCCCAACCTTTAATGTCATCGGCGTGCTCATCTTTCTGTTCAGTTGAGGCACCGATCGGTTTGATCGAGAGTATTTCAACGTTTTCACCAAACACGGAAGAAAGATACGTCCTCAGGTTTCCTCTTGAAAAATCCTTGCCGTCTGTCACCATTAGACATCACGCCATGAGAAAGGTACTGAGTAATCCTAATATTACTTTACAAAAAAAATCTGGGATCGGAGGTCAATCATGAACACCCTTGTTGAGGGGGGTACCATCGTCACCATGAGTGATCGTGGCGTAATTCAAGATGGTGCAATAGCTATTCAAGAAGACAGGATAATTGAAGTGGGAAAATCAAGTGAATTGAAAAGGAAGTACAGAGGGTACGCAAAGATAGAAGCAGAAGGCAGGGTTGTCATTCCAGGTTTAATCAACACGCATCATCATGCGGCGATGAGCCTCCTCCGAGGGTACGCAGACGACGTTGACTTGAAGACTTGGTTAGAGAAATGGGTGTGGCCACTCGAAAAACACATGGATGGAAGAGATATCTACGTAGGAGCCTTGCTAACAGCCATCGAATCAATTAAAGGCGGCACCACGACCGTGAACACAATGTACCACTATAGCCCAGAGTACAACGAAGCACGGGCTTTCGCAGATGCCGGTCTGCGAGGCGTAATTGGGCACGTTTGCTTCTCTTGGAGGAAGGAACACGATATCCAAACTCTAAAGAAGCTAGCCGCAACGTGGCATGGGAAAGAAGGAGGACGTTTACGAGTCAGTGTGGACCCCCATGCCCCCTATACAGTTGATCCGGAATACATGATTCAACTGAAAACTCTCAGCAAAGAGCTGAACCAACAATATGGATTGAAAGACGCGCCTATCATTTGGCATCTTCACCTAGCAGAGACATCAGATGAGACCGAGAAGATTAAGGCAGCCTTCAACGTCCCCGTGAAAGGAGGAGCAGTCGAATACTTAGACGCCCTCGGAGTTCTGTCAGGTAATGTCGTTGCAGCCCATTGTGTTCACCTTACGCCGAGAGACATCCAGATATTAAAGGAGAGACAGGTCAAAGTGGTTCACAACCCAATATCGAACCTAAAACTCTCCGCAGGAATAAGCCCTCTTCCAAGACTGATAGAAAACAAGGTGCAGGTGAGTCTTGGAACGGACAGTTCCTGCTCCAACAACAGTTCAGATATGTTTGAAGTTATGAAGATCACGGCACTTCTTCACAAAGGAGTGACGGGTAACCCAACCGTTTTACCAGCTGAAAAAGTATTGCAGATGGCTACACTGGATGGGGCGAAATCACTGAAGTGGCAAAACGAGATCGGATCCATAGAAGAGGGAAAAAAAGCTGATCTTGCGATAGTGAACTTCAAGAAACCTCATCTCCGACCATTATACAATGAAGTCAGCCACCTCGTCTATTCAACTAAGAGCTCAGACGTCGAAACCGTCATCATCAATGGAGAGGTTGTGATGGAAGACAGAACCGTGAAAACGGTCAACGTTGACGAAGTTCTGGAGAAGGTGGATAAGGTAAAAAGCGATCTTCTTACGCGCACACAAAATGATTAAAGGTCTGAAGTCTTCTACTCAGAATACTCGTCACTTGACTTCACAGAAATGAAGGAGATAACGTGGTAAACTTCAAAGTAAAGAACCTGAACCTTTCAGACGAAGGAGCCCTATCCACAGAATGGGCGTCCATGCACATGCCAGTTCTAAATCAAATTAAGGATAGATTCGAGAAGGAGAAGCCTCTCAAGGGCATCAGCATAGGCGCTTCACTACACGTCACCAAGGAAACCAGTGTGCTCATAAGCGCTTTGATGGCAGGAGGCGCAAAGGTTGCACTCTGCGGCTCTAACCCGTTGTCCACCCAAGACGAAATTGCAGCATTCTTAGCGAGGCAAGAGGTCAGCATCTACGCCTGGAGAGGTCAGACTACTGAGGAGTACTACTGGTGCGTTGAAAAAGTAATAGACGCTGAACCACAAGTCACAGTTGATGACGGAGCCGACTTAGTTGGGATAATCCACTCGAAGAGAACCACTATTCTCCCCCAGATAAGGGGTGGAACCGAGGAAACGACTACAGGAGTCATAAGACTCCGCGCCATGGAAATGGCAGGTGAGCTGAAGTATCCGATAATCGCAGTGAACGATGCCTACACGAAACACCTCTTTGACAACAGGTATGGAACGGGGCAGAGCACTCTTGATGGTATAGTGAGAACCACAAGCATTCTGCTCGCAGGAAAAAACTTCGTCGTGGCCGGGTATGGATGGTGTGGTCGGGGACTGGCTCTGAGGGCAAAGGGAATGGGAGCCAAAGTCATCGTTACCGAGACCAATCCAACTAAGGCATTAGAAGCGGTCATGGATGGATACCAAGTATTACCCATGAGGGAAGCAGCTGAGATAGGCGACATCTTCGTCACAGTCACAGGAAGCAAACATGTCATAAGAAAAGAACATATGGCGAAGATGAAGGACGGGGCAATACTGGCAAACAGTGGACACTTCAACGTGGAAATCAACATACCAGACCTAGAAAGCATCACAGAAAGAAGAAGAAGAGTTCGAGAGAACCTGGAGGAATATCACACAAAGGACGGAAGAAGGCTCTACTTACTCGGTGAAGGCAGACTGATAAACCTCGCTGCCGCTGAAGGTCACCCCTCAGAGGTGATGGATATGTCGTTCGCGAATCAAGCCCTATGCATAGAGCATTTGGTGAAGACTCCTAAGCTCCAACCAAAAGTCCACCGAGTCCCAGCCTCAATAGATGAACATGTTGCCATGCTCAAACTGAATGCAATGCATATCAAGATAGACACCCTTACATCAGCACAGAAAACGTATATTGAAACCTGGAAAACAGGAACAATTTGATCATGACAAAACTTATAACATCTACGTGCCTAAGAGGCATCAACTGGTGCTAACATGGCAAGTAAGGATCAAGGAGTTGGCGGACTTATATTCTCCATATGTGTCGCCATAGCTATCGGCTACACATTGGGGCTCTTCTGGCTAGGTGATCCGCTTGGAACCTCATCTTGGCCTCTCGAATTCTGGCTAATAGCCATCCCAGTTTACCTAGCATTCATACTAATTCTGGGCATAGGAGCCTGGATAGGCTGGACAATGGCAACGACTCCACCTCCAAAACCAATTGAAGACTTCGAAACTGAAGTAACAAAGGAAGAGACAGCAGAAGCAGTGGAAGAGCCTGAGGAAAAACCCAAGAAGGACAAGAAGAAATAGGAATCTTCACTACGACGAATCTCCTTTTTATTTACTCAAACACGATACCTTGGGGGTTAGATGGGGAAAGAGAGAACCTTAGTGCTGTGTGGGGGAGAAGGAAAAAGACTTAGACCCATTACTTTTTACCTTCAGAAGACAATGATACCAATTGGCAGAAGCCAAAGACCTTTGCTTGAATACATAATAAGACTACTCAAACACCACAAATTAACAGACGTGACTCTTCTCGTCAACTACAAGGCCAATCAGATTAAAAACTTCTTTGAAGAGGGAAAGAGATTCGGCGTCCAAATCAGCTACGTTCACGATTCCGAAACTATGCAAGGGACTGGTGGCTCCGTCATCAACGCCTACAGGAAGCAAGCCTTCAGCGATGATGATACCATTCTAGTATACTACGGCGACATCCTCACAAATATGAATCTGAGGAAACTAACTGATTTTCACAAAGAAAAAGGCGCAGTCGCCACCGTTGCCCTCGCATCAGGGTTCACAGTCAGAGTGGGATTGGCTGATCTCGACGGCGAAGGCAGAATTGTGGGATTCACTGAAAAGCCCCAACTCGAAAAGCCAGTTAGTGTCGGTGTTCTCATACTGAAAGGGGAAACTCTAAGGGATGCAGCAGAGACAATGAACGCAAGGACGATTGACCTAATGGGGGAAATAGTGCCGAATCTGATCCGAATGGGGCAACCCGTCTATGGGTTCGTTTTCAGGGATTTCTGGTATGACGTGGGAAGCATTGAAGCCTACGAGAAACTGGACGCCCAAAGCCTTGAGAAACCCATGTCCTTTCTGTTTCAGGATAACCTAGGCTAGCACAAGCAATAAGCACAACTTGCAGGATCTATCTTAGTGAGGGAAGCCCTAATGCCTGTATCGAGATGGATTCTTCCCTTCATTCTTGAGAGCGAGAGAAGAGCAAGACGGGTCTCAGAGGAGCTTGAGGCAGCTGCAATTCTATGTGTGTCAGAAGGGGAACGGAAGAAGTCAGGATTCTTGAGCGGAAAGGAAGAAATGCTTGTTTCTATATCGAAGCTTCACTATCCGCTGTGGGGGATCCCGCATAAAGACAGATGCTTCTTGATAGATGGAATGAGTGCCCTTACTAGCGCAATTCGATACCCTAAGCCTCCTGACGTTGAAAGCTTCATTGAACACCTCAAGAGAAACGCTACAGTTCAAGAGTTGTACCAAAGTACATTAGAAGGTCATAAAGAAACGTTCTCCAAGTTCTCGTCGGAAGTGGAGATCTCGATTGATGGCTTCATCACAGACGAAGAACTACTATCAGACGTACTTGCCTATTTCCAGCAATCACAAACGCAACGGAAGACCGTGAAAACATCATCTAACCAACTGCCATCGCACTTAGTTCCAGTCATTGATGAAGCAACTGCGACAGACGTTGGTCTGAAGATAGTCACACAATGCAACAGGCTTCAATCTGACATTGAAAGTTTCAAAATCGCAGTTAAAACGATGAATGATGAGACTGCAAGGCACTTGGGCAAGATGGAGCAAGAAACTGAGGAGGTTCAGGAAACCTACCGGCAACGGATTTCAGACGCGCGGGCTCACGCCAATGAGCAGAAGGAGAAGCTGGAGAAGGAACTCGATGAGAAACTACAGAAGATTTCCAGAACGCACGAACAGGAGATGAAGCTCCAGCTCTCCGAGAAACGAAAGTTGTCACGGCAGCTCCTGAAGCTTGAAGAAAGTAGAGCGGAATGTGAACGAAGGAAGAAACTACGCAAAATGAAAAAAGATGAAGTCGGCGAAACTCGGTGGGATACAAGGCTACGCAACATTCGCAGTCAGATCTCATTAGAAAAGGGGAAGCTCAAAACTTCATCAAGGTTGATCGCCGGGATGAACAAGGAGATCGATAGAACGACGAAAAGACTGCGCTATGAATGCAGGAAGCAAGCGGAGGAAGAAGACAGGAAAGTAGGAGAATTAGAGAACACCTTAAACAAAGAGATTGGCAAGCGACAGGCTGCAATGTCAGAACTCCAGAAGCAGACTCAGACGATTGTTGACAAGATCAGAGGATTGGAAGAGATAGACAAACAGGAAATTTCGAGACTGGAAAGAGCCACTCTACCATGGAAAACAGAGGGGTACACGTTACTGTATGTTCCATTCTACGCGATTCAATATAGCACAGACAAAAACGAGAGATTGAGCTTCTACTTCCCGGTCTCCACTCAGTTTAGTGTTGGGCTAGCTGGTAAGATCCGCAAGGCCATTAGCCGAAGTAACCTCCACACAAGAATCATGAGAATTTTGAGACCGCGCTTTAAAGCGTTAAAGTCAGCATTGATCAAACTTGAAGCCAATTCTGAAAAATGGAAACCACTGCGAGAGCAGACTGAGACTCTTAAGACGACGAAGAACCTGCTTCAATCCACACAATTCAAACAGTCGGTAAGAAGAGGAGTCGAAGATCTCGTAAAAGAGGGTGTAATCAGGGATAAGGAGAAGACTGCATTACTAAAACATATTTAGATAGCAGTACAAAAAGGCATTCTGAACACCCGCGTAATACTGCAATCAACCGAGTAATGGCAACGATGTTTGACCCAAAGACTGTAGAGAGAAAGCAACTACTCAAACGGATTTTCCCGAGAGGCCAAATATTTGAGATCGGCAAAGCTCTAGGAGTATCTTATTTTTCCCGTTTCTTTAGCAAATGGAGCATCGATCTTGAGAAGGCAACTCTCGAAATCTCTCTCAACATCAATGATTCGCAGCTTAAAGAGTTCGCAACACAATACAGACCGCGCAAATGGCAAACCTTCAGCGGAGAAAACTACACCTTTGAGAAGGGAGAACTCCGAATCGAAGGGTCGTGGAATAAGATACAACTTGCCGTCATTCAAGCGAAAAGGAAGTTTGGAAAGAACTCCATCATCGTGTTCAAGAGGATGTTGGAGTCGCCCCA
>JAGLZJ010000029.1 GCA_023131555.1 Candidatus Bathyarchaeota archaeon
CTCGGATGGCGAAGGGTGGTGATTTCAGTAAGAGACAGGAAGATGAAAATCATGAATCGCGAGGATATTGTGACTGCTGGACTTTCGGCTGAAGAAGTAGATTTCCTATGGAATCATAGGTCCTCCGGAAAGAAGGCACTGGAACGTTTCGGTCCAGATTATGAGCGATTCAGAATTGGCAATTTCTATCATCTTCCATGGAGCGACCCGTGGGTCAGGGAAAAATTCTCCAGTAACACGGTGCCCAGTAAGCTTCAACAGAAGGATATGGTTGACTGGGATCCCCAAGATCTGCTATACGCTCCGCTCCGATTGGCTGATGGACGGATAGTTGGAGTTCTGAGCATTGATGACCCTCTAGACGGTAGGCGCCCTACGAGGGAGTCCCTTGCTCCGCTTGAATTGTTCATTCACCCGGCTGCGGTGGCTCTCGAAAACGCTCAGCTAATTAAGAGGCTGAACAAGATGCAACAACAATTGAAGGCTGATGCTGAGCTTCTTGAAATGAAGGTGGAAGAGAGAACTAAGGAGCTACGAGATTCTCAAAGAAGGTTGCTTAGAGCCGAACGACTGGCAACAATGGGCGAATTGGCTAGAATGGTCGGTCATGACCTGAGAAACCCTCTAACGGGAATCGCAGTAGCAACATATTACCTGAAGTCTAAATTAAAGTTGAAGACATCGCCAAAAATCAGAGAGATGTTGGAGTTCATCGAAAAGGACATTGAATACTCAAACAAGATCATTAGCGATCTTCTCGAATATTCAAAGGAGATGAAGCTTGAACGCAAGGAGGTTCAGGTGAAGACAGTAATTGAAGAAGCGATTCTGCTGGCGAAAGTTCCGAAGAATGTTCAGGTAGAGTTCGCGTCTGCGACAAGTCCAAAGATAAAAGTTGATCCAGGTAAGATGAAGAGAGTTTTCGTTAATATCATCAAGAACTCGCTGGACGCAATGCCAACTGGAGGAAAACTCACAGTCGAGATAGGAGAATCAGCCCAGTGGTTCACAGTCGCCTTTTCCGACGAAGGAACTGGGTTGCCTGAGGAGCTGATGAAGGATATGTGGCAACCATTGTTCACCACGAAAGCCAAGGGAATGGGGTTGGGCCTTCCAATATGTAAACGTATAGTCGAAGCACACGGAGGGGAAATCTCGATTCAGAGCCAACTTGGCGAGGGAACAACAATCACGATCACAATACCATCAAGTTTCGAAGTAGAAGGAGGTGAGTCAGAATGGTTGAAAATGGAAGAATCCTTGTTGTCGATGACGAAGACAGCATAAGAAAAGTGTTGAAGACAATTCTGGAAGAAAAAGGATATCGTGTTGATACTGCTGAAAACGGAAAAGAAGCGATTAACAAGTCCAAGCAAGGTGCCTACAATCTGGCGTTGATAGACGTCAGATTGCCAGACATAGAGGGAACAGAACTCCTAAAAGCAATGGAAAACACGACACCAAACATGGTCAAAGTCATCGTCACTGGTTACCCCTCACTTCAAAACGCCATTACAGCAGTGAATAATGGAGCAGATGCATACATTCTGAAGCCTTTCAAAGTGGAGAAAGTCCTGCACACAATAGATGTTCATCTTAGACGACAACAGTCGGAGAGAGAATATTCCGAGGAGAGAGTTGCCGAGTTCATTGCGACGAGAGTTAAGGAAATCGAGGAAACCATACGCTGAACTGAAGCAGATGCGCACTGAGCTACCCAGCTGAGTGCGCTATCAGCCTTCTGCTGTAATCCTTTGTCACAATCACTTGTTGTCGATGCAGCAGATGTTAGGACCGTACTAGAGATGTATCGCTTCATACGGTGGCAGAGAGTCCATTCCTTCTGAAGAGAGATCATTTTGCGAATACGTGAAAACGGGTTCGCGTAGGAGGGTTATTCGATGTTTATTGGTTCACCTGCTGACTTCTCTTCTGCTTTCTTCGGCATCGTTACGTCTAAGACTCCGTTCTTGTACGTTGATCGTCCTTTGCTTGGATCAACTTCAGCTGGCAGCTGGACTTCCTTGAAGTACTTCCTGTTCGGTGTATTGACGGAGATAGTCAGGGTTTTCGTGCTTCCATGGAGTTTTATGTTCTTCTTTTCGACGCCTGGCATTTCAGCTACAACTTTGATGTCACCATTGGTTTCAAGGATGTCTACCAGAGGTTCACGCTGCTCCTTGATTTCTATTCGCGGTCTTCCCCTCTTGGTTCCATGTTTCACGTTTCCGAATTCTTTGACTTTCGGTTTCCCATCGGGTCCTATAGTCACGCTATATCCGTAGACGAAAGGACCCCATTGCTTTACTCTTCTACCGTCAGGAAGTGTCCTTTCTCGAATGAGTTCTTTTGGTGCTTTTGATGAGAGCTGTTTGAATTCCGTTTCCATGAGATCTTCCATCTCTTTGTAGATTTCGTCGAATCTTCCGAACTCGGAGAAGAAAGGCCATCGTCTCCTGAACCAATTCGACCACCATTCATCTTCAGACAAATCGATCACCTCCCTTTCGCAAGATCCCTTAAGATTAGTCGTTTCTTCAGTTATTTAGCCTTTAGTAACGGGTCAGGCGTGAGAAGTAAATATATGTGGATCGCTGTTAGAATGTCAAACGCGGAGTATGTGAAATCAACTGCACTCCGCAAGCGATTCGAATTATAGAACAATGAAGGGATGCTTCCTTCAACCTGGAACGGAGAGCCACGGACACCATGGACTATAAGAAGGCTAATCAGATAATCAGGACCCTCTCAACCGAGTACCCGAATGCAAAGACTGCATTATACCATAACACCCCTTGGGAATTGCTTGTGGCCACTGTGCTATCTGCTCAAACAACGGACAGCACGGTCAACAAGGTCACTGAGACGCTATTTAGAAGATACAGGACTGTGCAAGATATAGCATACGCTAGCCAAGAGATCCTAGAGAGGGAAATAAGGTCCACAGGTTTCTACCGCCGAAAGGCTAAGTACTTGAAGGAGACTGCGGAAATTTTAATCGCGAAATTCGATGGTGAAGTACCGAAGACAATGAGTGAACTCACTTCGCTTCCAGGGGTTGCTAGGAAGACAGCGAACATTGTCCTATGGAATGCTTACGGAGCAATTGAAGGCATAGCAGTGGATACCCATGTTCAAAGATTAGCTCAGAGATTGGGATTATCCGAGAACAAGAATCCTAACAAGATTGAGAGAGATCTGATGGCTTTGATCCCCAAGGATCAATGGCCGGAGCTGACAAATCTCCTGATCTCTCACGGAAGGAGAGTTTGCGTGGCTCGAAAGCCAAAGTGCACCATATGCATCGTGAACAGGCTCTGCCGATCTGCATTTAGCCATGATCGATGACTAGTTCAGCGCTGATATGGTTTCAGGGCTAGATGTTTTCCAAGGGCAATTCAGCGAAGAACTCTTTTTTTGCCCTGCATATTGGACAGATGTAAGGGGGTTCTTCTCGGAAGCACACGTAGCCACACTGTCTGCAGAACCACAGCGTTTTAGTCCTATCAGTGACCTTGGTATCCTCGACTAAAGATTTCCCAGTGACCTTGCGCGCTTCTTTACCTTTAACGGAGACAAATGTTTCATCTTGCTTTTTAAGGGGTCTCCGCTCAGGAATCTGGGTTATTGGGAGACTTTTGGCCGCTATATCAGGTCTTAGATAAAGACCGCAATAGCAGAATCCGAATTCCTGAACATCTGCGTCACGATAGTCGCATGGACAGATGATGTCTCTGTCACGCTCAAAATCCCCGGAGGCTAGTCTGCATGGACAGGAAGGATATTTGTACCGTTCTTCATTGAGTCTTAGTCCTTCCAGAAGGCTATCAAGAATGGAGGGGTCGGTGTGCAGTTCGTAACCATGCGTTCGAGCGTCAGATTGAGCCCTATTTCTTATACTATCAACCGTGACCGAGCTTCAAAGCCTCCTTGATCTTGTCTTCATGAAATCCATTAATGAGTTTTCCATCAATGATTATCGCGGGAAAACTTATTCGACCTCCCTTACTCAGGATGGTCTTTCTGGCTTCTTCTCGCTCTTCATCAGTGCATAGGTCGATGTCGACATACTCATACTCCACGTCATTTTCATTTAGGAATTCCTTGGTTCGTTTGCACCATACACATGTACTCAGGGTATATAGACGCACGGAGTGACTGCGGTTCTTGCCGTGGACCTTGGTGGTTCTCATCTTCTCCCCGTAAACAAGCTTATCTGATGAGCTTTCTCTTTAGAGTTCAAAATCTGCCTCGCGACGCTCGATTTAAGCAATTGGATCTCTCGGGAAGGCTTAATAATGCTTCTATACGCACAAACCATTGAAACGCTTGCACGTTTGTACAAGAGATGATCATCCGAAGTGATGTCAAATGACTGAGCAACTCTATCTTGAAGACAGCTACCTAAAAGAATGCAATTCCACAGTTCTCAAAGTCGAGAAGAATACCCACGCTATCTTGAACCGCACGATTTTCTACCCCAAGGGAGGCGGTCAACCAGAAGATACTGGAAAAATTCTGAAGGATGAAGAAACATACAACGTTCTTCACGTTCAGAAAACCTCAGGCGAAATATGGCACGAAGTTGACGAGGAAGGTCTAAACGCCGGTGATACAATACGCTGCGTCTTGGGTTGGAAACGTCGATACAAGCTCATGCGAAGCCATACAGCGGCTCATGTTTTCGCCTCGCTGCTATGCAGTGAAACAGGAGCATTAGTGACAGGCAATCAGCTTAAAGAAGACAAGATTCGGTTTGACTTCAGCTTGGAAAGATATGACCGCGAAATGCTTCTCACGTTCGTTGACAAGACAAACAGAATACTCAGGGAAAACATTCCAGTCAAATGGTATGAACTTCCTAGGGATGAAGCACTCAGAATACCAGGAGTAGTAAAGATGGCTAAGGCAATTCCCCCGAACTTACCCCGCCTTCGTCTCGTAGAGATAGAAGGAATCGACATTCAGGCTGATGGCGGAACCCACGTCAGAAAACTATCTGAAGTAGGGCAGATAAGACTGCTTAAGACTGAGAACAAGGGAAAGAACAATCGTCGAGTCTATTTCGCATTGACTCCAACCTTGCAGAACTAATTCAGACGAAAATAAAACATCGCAACTGAGAGATAGCTAAAAAGCAGCGGAATAGCTGTGGAAAACTTGCCAATCAGAACCAGCTTTGAGTTTCTCGCCACTTCAATGAAGTACTGGAAACCAGGGGAAAACTATGCTCAAGAAATCGTGGTTTCTTTGAAAAACAAGATTCAGGAGAACGATATTTTAGTAGTATCCGAAAAGGCTCTCGCCATTGTGACAGGACAAATCGCAGACGAGAGTCTTATCGTGCCCAGTTCAGCTGCGAAAATCCTTGCTAGGTATTGGATGCGTTACGTGTGGGGATACATACTAGGACCAATATGTCATCTGAACAGGGCAACGCTCAACCACCTCAAGGATTACCCTCGGGAAGAAGGCGCTATCCACAAGCAGATGGTACTTCAACACTTCGGACTCCTTCAAGCTCTGGAGCAAGGCTCGGAAGGAGGAACTGACATCAGCAATCTTCCGTATTCATATGTGAGTCTGCCCTTACGGAATCCTCAAATCATAGCTGAACAGATCAGGAAGAAGATGGAAGAAGAACTGGGAAAACAGATCGCTGTCATCGTTGTAGACTCAGACAAGACATATTCTTTGAAGAACTTCCATTTTACACCAAGACTCAATTCTGTACCAGGAATACATCATTTGATTGGAGTCATCGGATATGTAATTGGTCGACTCTTGAATCTCAGAAGACGAGCTACCCCCTTAGCAGTTGTTGGTTTAGAGGCGCATGTCGAGGAACTGCTAGAAATCTCAGACTCTGCGGATCGCGCTAGAGGTGTTGGTGCAGGGAAAACGGTCTGGGATATGGTGAAGAAGTTCAAGGTTCCTTTCACGCACATAACCTATGAAATGCTGGACAAGGCAGAGCACAGACCATTGGTCATTGTCAGAAGGAGCCCGTCAAATCCTCCAAATATGTGATAGGCGGTAAAATCCAAATAGTGAAAGCATCATATCCCGCCATTGGTTATGTTGACTAAGATAGGAGAGACATCTATGGAGTCGACGATTAGGCAAATGGACATTTTCTTCAACCCAAAGTCTGTGGCAGTAGTTGGAGCATCAAATAACATCCATAAGGCGGGGCACGTGATCTTCAAGAATTTCGCAGAGAATGAACGACGGGGTGTATTCAAGGGTAAACTCTACCCTGTCAATCTTCGTGAAGACAAAATTCTGGGATATAGAAGCTTTCGACTTCTGTCGGATATACCAAGCGAAATCGACCTCGTAGTAATAGTCACCCCTGCTGCTACTGTCCCTGAGGTCGTGAGTGATGCTGCAGAAAAAGGAGTCAAATCCGTGGTAATAATTAGCGCAGGATTCAGCGAGATAGGGAACCATTCTCTCCAAGATTCCATTGTTTCAGTGGCCAAGGAGAACGACATCCGAGTTCTCGGTCCTAACTGTCTAGGAGTGTTTGACACGATTACTGGAGTAGATATGCTGTTCCTGCCTGAGACGAAAATCCTGATTTCTGGAGACGAATTCATCGCCACACCTCGTCCGATGGCAGGTCAAATTGCCATCATGACGCAGAGCGGGGCATTCGGTGTTTCTGCTCTTGACTATTTGACAGGAAGGCAGATGGGTGTCAGCAAGTTTGTAAGTTTCGGCAACAAATGCGACGTAGCAGAAGCTGAGATGCTCACATACTTACTCCACGATGAAAGAACATGGGTTATTCTTCTCTATGCAGAAGCCATTGAAGCGGGCAGGGAATTCATGAAAGTTGCGGATAGGGTGACGAGAAGAAAACCGATTGTTGCCTTCAAATCGGGAAGAACAGATGCTGGAGCAAGAGCTGCGGTCTCACACACAGGAGCAATGGCGGGGTCAGATAAGATCTACGACGCTGCTTTTGCCCAAGTTGGTGTCGTTAGGGTTCAGAATATGGAAGAGTTCTTTGACGTTGGCAAAGCTTTCGCTTTTCAACCACCTGCATTAGGGAACAACATCGGTATTCTCACCGACGCAGGAGGACCAAGTGTCATGGCCGTTGACGAATGCGAGTCTAATGGCCTGACGATCAGAAGATTCTCTGAAGAAGTTCTTCAAAGGTTCGAGGATCTGAAGCAAAGGGGAAAACTTCCCCGTTTTGCAACTACCGCTAATCCAGTAGACATTACAGGTTCTGCAACCTCGGAAATGTTTGAACGTTCAGCTGAAATTTTCCTTGATGCTTCGGAAATTGATGGATTGATTGTACTCGGGCTCCATCATACTCCAGCACTTCAAGAGGATTTCGTTGATCGAATCGCCCGTCTGACGGAACGCACCACTAAGCCTGTCGTTGCATGCGATATCGGAGAAACCGAAATGGCGATGTTCATTCGTTCAAGATTTGAGAAGTATGGAATTCCAGCCTATTCGTCTCCCGAAGATGCTTCTAGAGCGATAGCCGGGCTTGTTCACTATGGGGAATACTTGAAGAAGATCGGCAGCTTTGAAGACTACATGAAGATTTTCACGAGAAGACATGAGGGCTCAAAGTGACCTACTGCTAGCATTGTAGGAGAATCGTCACCGTAACTCTGGCGCCATCCTTTACTGGAATCTCTTCCCTCAGGAACTTTGGAGCGATAATTTCGATCATATCAGGGGGGTAGCCCTGTTTTTCTGGGATGATCACGGCGCCTTTGATTTTTCTGTTAATCAGAGCATGAAAGCAATTTGCTTTTAGGAATCCAGGTTTTGGGTTAATTTCGATACCACGTGCTCTATTGAGCTTCTGGCGCAGGATTTTCTCATCATCCTTTTCAAGACGAATGTTCAGTGTGCCACTGTATGGCTTAAAACCCAGCTTCTGTCTGATTTGACGTCTTACCCAAGGAAGATCCACGAGACTGCTGCCAATTCCTTGTCCTTGGAACACAGTGCCTTCTAGGGTTAAGCTATGCGGTATCAATAATTAGGCGCCTCGCTTCCGTGGACAAATGCAGAGGTTAGCGCGTTATTTCTGAGTTTTTAACCATTCGGCTACGGCTTTGAACAAGGGATTTGTTGACATGTCGAGTACCGGAGCGATGATTTTCTCCTTTGTTTCAATTACAGATCGGTACTTTGGCATATGTGCGAAGCTCAAGAAGGCCCAGTAGATTCTTCTATATTCAACGAGCTCTTTTGCTGTTGTTTCAGTGTTAATGGATAAGGGGTAGTAAATGAAAGCTATTCCCTGTGCCCAGTATATTCCCGACATTTTTCCTCCTGCGATTATGTTGGTGAATCTGGCCAGATCGTCGGGAGTTGGGAACTCAGTTTTTTCCATCACAACTATTTCTTTGAAAGGCTTGTATTGTATTTGAAGTTCGCTGATTTCTTCCACCTCAATGTGCGCAGGTGTTTCATACCCAATTATCCCATATCTTTAAGAGGTTTTCGTCTTTCACCGCTCAGCAGCGCGTTCCTTGAGCTTAAGGGCGTCTCGAGAGTACGATCTCACCTGGTGCTCAAAGATCTTCTTCTCTGGCAGAGTCTCCTTCGCATACAGCAAAGGTATCACTGCAATAAACAGGAAGAAAGCTGCTATGGAAAATACGCTGATATCGGGATCCAACGCGGGATAAGAATCGAAGA
>JAGLZJ010000003.1 GCA_023131555.1 Candidatus Bathyarchaeota archaeon
CACAGTATTACAGGTTGAATGGAGTTCTCGGCAGATCTGTCCCTCATGTCAGATTTCCTCAAGCCAAAGACATCGTTGACATTATAGTTGATGCAATCGACAGAAGACTCGTGGTAGCTTGTCACGACATCTCAGAAGGGGGGCTGGCGGTTGCTGCAGCAGAGATGGCGTTCAGCGGTGGCGTCGGTCTACGACTAGATTTGAAGGAATGCCCTAGAGAAAAGAACGTTAACAGGGACGACTTCCTCCTGTTTTCAGAATCAAACAGCCGATTCCTCGTTGAAGTTCCAGAGAAGAACGCTGAAGAGTTTGAATCAGTGGCTAAAAACGTGCCTTACGCAACTATAGGCAGAGTGACTGGAAACCACGGTTTCCTCGTTAATGGGCTGCAAAACAAACTCGTAGTCGAAGCAGACACACGAGAGCTCCTAGACCGATGGAAAGATGGTTCAGGAGAAGAATAATGAAACGAGAAGACATGTGTGTCTGCATTCTCCGTGTTGCTGGCACAAACTGTGACAGGGAAACAAAGACCGCTATTCAAGATGTCGGAATCAACTCAGAGATAGTCCACTTCAAGAAACTCGTAAAGAATCGGAACCTGATGGAGTACGACATGCTTGTGATTCCAGGAGGATTCTCACACGGCGACTACGTCCGTGCCGGAGCGATCTGGGGCAAGAAACTCATGGCTGCAATGGAGAAAGACATCAGGAGATTCATGGACGAAGAACGCCCGATTCTCGGCATATGCAACGGTTTTCAGGTCCTGATTGAAGCAGGTTTGCTTCCTCAGTCACGTGGAGTAAGCAGATTCCCTGAAGCAACGCTTGCCTCGAACTCGCCGTCAGGCTATGGCTGCAGATGGGTCAACCTAAGGCGTGAGAGTTCAAGTGTCTGCATATTCACTAAGGACATTCCTGAGGTGGTCCTCAGAATTCCGGTCGCACATTCAGAAGGGCGCTTCCTGTTTGAAGATAAGAAGGCTGACGAGCAGCTTGAAAAGCTGATCAACAAAGGACAGCTTGTCTTCAGATACTGCCACGAGGACGGTGAGTATGCTGAAGGGAAGTATCCTGTGAATCCAAACGGCTCATTCTATGACATCGCTGGAATCTGCAGCCCAAGTGGCACAACTTTCGGTTTGATGCCTCATCCTGAAAGAGCGTATTTCGGATGGCAATCACCAGATTGGACCAGGGAAAAGGAAATACCAAAACACGGTGACGGCAGCTTAATCTTCGAGTCAGCTGCAAAATACCTGGAAAAGAGGTTTTAATTTTCGCTGCAGGTTTCAGTGGTCTAACTGATCTTGAGCGCTCATACTAGAGTTCCGCTAAATGGACCTCTCTTGGAAGCCCGGTTGTCGCACCCAGCTTAGCGATGCATTTAGAAGCAACCCAGTTTCCCAGCCTTGCGCAATCTGCAAGGTTCTTCCCCTCTGCAAGACCATAAAGAAAACCAACATTCCATGCGTCACCAGCTCCTGTGGTATCAACAACCTGCGCTCTAAGAGCTCCGAATTCAACGTCCTCACAGCCATCGGTAACATAACATCCTCGTTTCCCCAACTTGACACCTACAATCTTGACACCTTCATCAATCAGCTTCTGGGCACCGTCTCGATAGCCTTCACCGGTCAACAACTCGAGTTCAGTTTCATTTGGGAGAATCGCGAAGGCTCGTCTTATTATGGGGATCAAAGAAGACAGCCCCCTCTTAGCGTAGAACATCCCGGGATCAAGACTTATTAAGACTTTTTCAGGCAACTTCTCAGCAAGCCCGATTTGGCTCTGCAAGGATGCTTCTCCAACGAAGGAAGTCAGATGGAGAAAACTGGCTCCGCTGACATAGTCCACATCAATCTCGTCTAGGCTTATGTGATCGTTGACGCCTGTGTCCACATAGAGAGCGCGTTCGCCATCTTCCCCGACAAAGCCCATAGTCACGCCTGTCCGCCCGTTTTTTTCAACGATTATGCCGTCTGTATCCACTCTTTCTCTTTGAAGATTGCCGGTGAGAAGCCGCCCTTCAGGGTCATCAGCCACTTTTCCAACATAACCAGTCCTCATCCCAAGGCGGGCTAGTCCAATAATAGTGTTAGCAGCTGATCCGCCGCATGACGCCTTTGAACAAGTGACGAAGCTTTCCCGGTCACCCACTGCTATCTCATTCACTCGAAAAAGCCTGTCAACATTCAGAGCTCCGAAACCAACAACATCAAACTTCAATATAAGAAACCTCGGGGTTCCGCTGAGTCCCTACACGCAAAGGAGAACTAGCAAAGCTCGACTTCGAAAACATCCACGCCACTGACCACATCGCCAGAGAGTACAGAATTGCGGTTCCTATATAAAATCTCATTTATTGCAGATTTCGAGCAACTGTGAGTGGAAAGGTTGAGGAGGAGAAAGGAGAAACGAGGGAAGAAACAGGAGATGAAAATGCGTTCCTCCCCAACCCCACAGAAATAGATTATGCGGTAAAGTAAATAAACTTTGCGTTTGCACTAGATAGTTGGCACTATTTTGTATAATCTATGCATGGCTTTCCAGATTGTGTAAGTGCATTAATCGCTCCACAGGTTTTTATTCTTCAAATGCAGATAGGGGAGAGAGCATAGGAAGTTGAACTCTATGGATTTGAAGGGAAGCAAAACTGAGAAAAACTTGCTTGCAGCCTTCGCCGGTGAATCTCAAGCTAGAAACAGATACACGTTCTTCGCGAGCACCGCCAAAAAAGAAGGGTACGAACAGATCTCAGCCATCTTTCAGGAGACGGCTGGCAATGAAAAGGAACACGCAGAGTTATTCTTCAAGCAGCTGAAAGGAGGAGATGCTGAGATCCAAGCCACTTACCCCGCAGGAGTCATTGGATCGACTTTGGAGAATCTTAAGGCAGCGGCGGAAGGAGAGAAACTGGAGTGGGGAACACTCTACCCCAACTTTGCAGACGTAGCCGAAAAGGAGAGTTTCAAGGATGTAGCAACGATTTTCCGCATGGTCGCGAAGGTCGAGAAATACCACGAAAGACGGTATCGCAAGCTAGTGACTAACATAGAGAATGGAAGAGTCTTCAAGAGAGAGTCGCCAATCCGTTGGAAATGCAGAAACTGTGGACATGTACTCGAAGGCACCGAAGCTCCGCTCCAATGTCCCGTCTGTGAGCACTCCAGAAGCTATTTTGAAGTATGGTGCGAAAACTACTGAAGTTGGAAGTAGGTTCTACAGCAGTTCACGTAACCAGATCTTCTCCTTCCCCAGTTTTCCGCCGTAGTTCCCAGCGGATATCAAGTGTACTCCTTGAACGTCCCGAGTGGCTTCAATGCCTCGCCTCAGGGCTTCCTTGACAGCATCCAGAGAAACGCCGTTAACCACAATTTCGGGAATGAAGGCGACTCCTTGAGGAACTGATGATCCATCATTCAACGTTTCTCGCAATGATGGACAGTAAGGATGATTGGTCGTGGGACCTATTGAAGGGAAATTGGTTTCAGGTTTCGAGCCAGCTGAGCATATCCCAAAGGGTGTAACAACACCATTTACAGTGTTTATTGCTTCTAGGGCTTTTCTCCCAGCAATAATGACAGATTTTTTCGTCTTGCAGAAGTACCAGAAGTTTGCGCCCATTATTCCCTTCGAGTAACCAAGACGCCTTTCGATCACAAAGTCTGGAACCATCAAGGGAACTATGATCACGTCACGACCATGACGGTTCTCTTCCCATTCGAAGCCATCTCCACAGTGTCCGACTCGATCCATCATGTCGAGTGTACCAATTGAATGTAGTGAAGCATCAAAAAGGGCAGTGAAAGGTTTAACGAGGATATCCTGCCTGATCCTGATTGATAATTCAGCTTCGAATCTTCCTATTGATTCCCCGATCGGCTTCTTCTTATCTATCCCGCTCCAGAATTGCAGAACAGCGCCTTTGCGACCGTCAGGCGTGTTCGCTGAATTCAGCCATTCTTCAATCCCGCCTTCGATTCTGCCTACCACGATCGAGGGTGTAGCTGTTGAGTCTTCAGCGGCTTCTCGTAGAATCTCATGGTTCTCCGCGGTTACGATTACCCTGCAGTAGAGGCCTTCAAAAGCTTCAGCATATGTGTCTTCGACTTCAGCCTTCATGGTTTTACCCCAGTTCTCCGATTCTGACTCCACGTACACTCTTCCTGAAGCTGCTACTTCTTTGAGCCAGTTCTCTGATGTTCTTTGAAGTCGTTCTCTGTATGGCGGAAGCATGAATCAGAGGTCGCAGTTTCTTCGTCAACTGCCGGTTCACGCCGTATTCTTCAGGATTCAGATTCGGCAAATCCTCTGCAATCTTGAGAAAATCGTCACGTCCCATCTTGCGAAAAGCCTGTGCAATAGCTGCTATCACAAGGGTGTTTTCCGAAAGGATCGCCAGGTCTGCTTCCTTCACAGCATACGTATTTCCATTGTAGGATACGGCGAGTCCTCTTCCTTCTCTCACAAGTCTAAGGGCTTCTACATCGGTGATACTGTCCCCCACGAAGACAACATTGCTGATCCTGCTATGAGTCCTGGTGACGATTTGCTTTACTGCAGCTGCCTTCTGGCTCCCGCCCATCACTTGGATACTGCGAAGCATGTCGATGGATTCCATCTGTGCAATCTCTTCGAGAAAGATGGAGTCCAAGCGTTCTATTGCCTGCCTTTCTTTGTGGGAGAAGTCTTTGAGGGATCTTGGGCTACTGGGAGTCTTGAGGGGGGGCATCTCACAGATCTCTTGCCCGAGTCGCTTAATCGCTGATTTTTCTTTTTCGTTCAGGTTGATAGCGTCAATCGTCAGTTCTGTGCAGTAGGTGTTTTCGAAAGGGAAGCGAAGCACAATGCACAAAGCTTCAACGTAG
This sequence comes from Candidatus Bathyarchaeota archaeon, assembly GCA_023131555.1. Lineage (GTDB taxonomy): Archaea > Thermoproteota > Bathyarchaeia > Bathyarchaeales > SOJC01 > JAGLZJ01. The sequence goes on from JAGLZJ010000003.1 coordinate 4,874, forward strand.
TGATGGTAGCTCGTGCTGATTATGAAGCTTGGTATCCCTGCTTTCAGGTACTGCAGAGTGTCTTTTGCGCCACGCATTAGTGTAATGTTTCGCTCTGAGAACGTTCGAATTTTCTTGTCAGTGGCTTCATAGGATCTGAGAAATGGAATGATAAGCTTCAGAGTGTTTCCTGCATCGTAGCCAGGTCTCTTAAGAACGTAGGAGAGAACGTCGTCATATCTACTCAGCTGTTTGAAGAGGCGCTCTCCGTGTGGTATAAATTCTCTTGCCACTTCGAAGGCGTTATCGTTCTTGGAAATTGGGCCTTCGCAGTCTGTTATGAAGACGCACTCAGTCGCTTCCAATTTTTTTCCGCCTTAATCTATCCATGTGCGTAACGCTTCCATGGATGTGGTTCTTGTGCGCGATGTCTCTTCGGCTCCAGAGGGCGCCTCCCTCAATAGCGTCTACGCCTTCGAAAGCTAGTTCTCGTGCTTGTGCAATCGTGTCTCCAATGGCAACTACAGCGACAGACCTCGAAGTCAGTGGATATAGACGTCTGTCTCGAAGTTCAACTGAGGCAGGGAAGACTCGGATTTTGCCACGGGTTCTATTCTCCAGAAGGTCTGCTCTCTTAAGGTTGAGAGGTGTATTGATCTCTTCTATCGCCACTTTTTCGCGGTAAGTTTCTTGGTATCCTCCGTAGGAAGGGGGTACCTTATAGACTGCGACCGATGCTTTCTTGTGAAAGTTGATTCTCGTTAGGTTGCCTTCTAACACTTTGTAGCAGATATTGGTGAAGTCATCTTTGATCAATGGTAATATGTTTAGGATTTCAGGGTCGCCAGCCCTGCTATTGTTCTCCAAAATCTTAGGTCCGTCAGACGTGTGAATGAAAGCAGTGTAGAATGGGACACCTCTCAGTTCATTAGCGTCAGCTTTCTTCCTCAAGTCTTTGAAGATTCTGTTAACGATTGCAAGCTCTTCCTCTTGGTCTTCCCGTTTCAAGAAGGGCAGGAGCTCGTCTACACCTTTGTATGATCCCATTCCGCCTGTGTTGGGACCTTTATCGTCTTCGAAGGCGCGTTTGTAGTCTCGTGTCTCTGGGAGACGTACAAGGTTCTTTCCATCACATATTGACTGGAAACTGGACTCTTCTCCATCGAGTTTTTCTTCAATGATCACTTTCCCAAATCTGAGGTTGGCGAGAAAGTGGTCAAATAGCTCCTTTTTATTGTTGAAGTGGTCGCCCCAGACTCCGACTCCCTTTCCCGCTGCAGGAGCATCGGGCTTCACCACTGCCTTGTTTCCCAATTCCGTTAGCCACGCGTAGACTTTCTGTTTCGTTTTTTCACGGTTTTTGATCTCAGTTGGATCGAAAACGCGGTATCTCGGATTGGCGGAAGGGACACTCTGGGCAAAAAGGTTTCTCTGGGTAACCTTGCTTCCTTCGATCGCGAACCGCTTTGTTGGACAGATCAAAGGAATACTCGTCTCTTTTTCCATTGCATCTCTCAAGCCAGAGATTATCGGCTTCTCTGGGCCAACTATTCCGAAGTCAATCTTGTTCTGTCGTCTCGCTACGAATCGCGTGATTTCGTTGACGTTCAAGTCCTCGACAACAACGTGTTCAACGGCTAACCTAGAGCTAAGAGGGTTTCTTTGTCTATCGACAACGTAGATTTTAGTCTCGTACTCAAGGCTTCGATGAATTGCATCTATCATGGCAACTCCGCGAGCGCCGTAGGAAACGACTAAGACGCCGACTTTCTCCATTTGTACCACCTGGGGATTTCTGGGTTCACATTAAATTAGGGGCGTCAATCTCGTATATTCGGCCTTTCTCAACGTGACCGTTCTCAAACCTCTTTCGCATCCAGTTTGCCAGTCTCTGAGCGAGAGGTGTAGGATAGTTACCTGTAACGCACCCGAAGCAAAGCTCATGTTTCTTCATTCCTGTGGCTGATACAAATCCTTCGAGTGATTGATAGTTTACTGAGTCCGCACCTACCGCTTGGGCTATCTCTTCTGGGCTTCTTGTAGATCCTATTAGTTCTCCGTATGTTGCCATGTCTATGCCGTAAAAGCATGGTCCAATGATTCGAGGAAAGGTGATGAATAAGTGGATTTTCTTTGCGCCTAGGTTCCGCATTTTTTCAACGACGACTCGGGTGGTGTCGCCTCTAACGATGCTGTCGTCTACGATTATTAGGTTCTTTCCCGCCAGGTTGTTGTTCAGAATGTTGATCTTTCTGTCGATGGTGGAGTACCGCTCTTCTGGAAGAAGCATGAATGCTCTTTCCGTTACATACCGGTGTCGCCTTGTTCCTCTCTCCCACCGTAATCCTGTCTCTTCATGGAGACCGTAGGTTGCGTCGTTACTGGTCTGAGGTAGAGAGACGATTACATCCGCTTCTTTAACAAGATCAGAGTATTCTTTTCCGAGATTTCTTCCGAATTCCTCCCGAACCTCATAGACATATTTCCCGTTGAGTTTGGAATCGGGGCGCGCGAAATACGCGAATTCGAAGGCACAGAATGCTCGCTTCTTCCCAGAGGAGAGGTTTTCCCGTTCGAAGCCGCTCCTGTTAACTGTAACGAACTCGCCTGGCTCGACCTCAAAGTCATACTCGAAACCGTTTATGCTGAGTCCAACGGTTTCGGATGAGAATGCCAGAATGTCCTTTTTCCTGCTACAACCCGCGCATAAGGGACGTAGACCGTATGCATCTTTGAAGGCGAATAGGTTTCCGTCCTCCGTAATACCGCACACGGAGAAGGCGCCTTCAATCTCATCCATGCACGTTCTTGCAGCTTCTTTCAGATCTGTCTCTGCCATTAGTGACTTGACTAGTTTTCGGCAGATAAGCTCAGCGTCACATTCATAGGAAAACTTCGGGAAGTCCTTTTTGAGCTCTCTTCTCAAGGAGACAGTGTTCACAACATTTCCGTTAAATGATACGGCAAGCTTCACTCCGCTCCCATCTATCTTGATCGGTTGGGTGCCTTTTACGAGAGCGGCTTCTTCCATGCGGCCTGACGTAGTGTAACGGACGTTTCCGATTCCGATGTGGCCAGGTAGGCGATCTAGCCATTCTTGAAGGTTCTTTCGCTTTATTTTTGGAATGAGGTCGAGACCGTGATAGACATGGAACCCTCCATCATAGGTCAGGAAACCGTGGGATTGATGTCCCCGATGATTCTGAGCACGCATCCCCCAGTAAACGTAGGGGAATATTTTCTTTTCATGTAGATGCACGGCGCCAAAGACACCGCACTTGGTACCTACAGAATTGTCCATGAGTCTCAGTACTGACTGCAGATATTTATCAATTTTGCACAGGTTTGAAGACGATATTAACAGAAAATTGTGGAAGACTAAATGGAGCTAGAAACCATTTCCAGCAAATCAGATCTCGTGATTATTCCCACAATGACACCTCTATCCATAACCAAAGCTGCAGTGTAGTCTACGAGCAAGCGACGGACAACATCAATGCTTGTCTCTTTTGAGATACTCGGCAGAGGAGGATCCATTATCTTCTCAACATTCTCCTTCGCAATGTCGACACTCAGGTTTCTAATGATGCTTTCCTCAGTGACTGTGCCGATCACTTGTCCATTCCCCTTCACTGGTAGCTGAGAAATCGCTTTCTTGATCATAATCCTGCTGACATATAGTGTGTGGTCCTGTGGCGCCGCTAAGACCACATCTTGAGTCATGATTTCCTCGCATCTCCTGCTCCGCCGCTCTGTTAGCACCTGAAGCATCCGATTCACCGTTGACATGCGCGGATCAACTCGGTCATTCTCTATCTTTGCAATGTGGGCCTGAGAGACGTTGGCGAGACGAGCTAACTGTAGCTGAGTAAGACCAGCATGCAGACAGTTCACTTTCAGGTATCAGACAAGCCACCCATTCCAGCCTATTGATGGAACATTAAAAAGAATGATAGGTATAATCGATTGGGGTGCTGGGCGTTAGAAAAATCATCGTAACAAGCGCGCTCATATATGCTAATGGAGAGGTTCACCTAGGACACGTTACTTCCACATATCTCCCAGCAGACATATTTGTGAGATTCTGCAGGTTAAGCGGGCATGATGTAGTTCACGTTAGTGCCACTGATGACTTCGGCACCCCAATATCTATTGAAGCAAACCGGAAGGGAGTTAAACCAGAGGAATTCGTCGCTTTCTGGAACAAAAAAGACAGAAAAGACTTTGAAGACCTGGGCATATCGTTTGACATCTTCGATCAAACAAGTTCAGAAGAAAACAAGAAGCTAACACAACATTTCTTCAAGAAACTCGATGAGAAGGGCTATATTTACAAGCAGGAAGTATTGCAGCCCTTTTGTGAAAGCTGCAGTAGATTCCTGCCAGATCGCTACATCAAAGGCACATGCCCCTTTGAAGATTGTAAGGCCACAGAGCAATACTCAGATTCGTGTGAGGCCTGCGGCAGACCTATTGAACCTGGAGCAATCAAGAACGCCCACTGCGCCATCTGCGGTTCAGAGCCAGTCAAGAAAACGAGTAAACATTATTTCTTCAAGCTAAGCGAGTTTTCTGCAGTACTAAAGAAATGGCTAAAGCAGAACCAAAATCTTCAGCCGGATGTCAAGAACTATGTGCTGAACTGGATAGACGAAGGACTAAGAGACTGGGACATCACAAGAGATTTGTCATGGGGAATACCCGTTCCTTCTAATGAAGACAGAGAAAAAGTGCTTTATGTATGGTTCAACAACCACCTCGGGTATATATCAACCGCTCAAAAACTCTTCGCTGAAAGAGGACAGGAAGATGTTGTGGAGACTTGGAATACTTCAGAGATCTTTCATTTCATCGGAAAAGACATCGCATATCATCACTATCTATATTTACCAGCAATGAGAATGGGCGTCAACGAATACAAACTTCCGGATTATATTCCTACGAGGGGCTACTTCACCCTCCAAGGTCGAAAATTCTCAAAGAGTCGAGAATGGTACATCAGCGTACGGGATTTCCTGACAAGATTTCCTGCAGACTACCTAAGGTTCTATCTCGCAGTAATCACTCCATACAGTCAAGCTGATGTCAACTTTAACTGGCAAGACTTTGAAAACCGAATTAACAATGAATTAATTGCAAACATCGGCAACTTCGTTCACAGAGTTCTCACCTTCACATGGTCTCAATACAAAGGGCAAGTGCCAGAGCCAGAATCCTTTGATGACTTGGACAAGAAACTGAAGGAAGAGTTTGGAAACGCAGTGAGAGAAGCAGCAGAAGAGATCAATAGCATTGAATTGAGCAAGGGATTACGAAGAATCCTAGCCTTCTCAGCATTCTGCAACAAGTACTTCCAAACCAAAGCGCCCTGGAAAAACAGAGAAGCATGTAATACAACGATATATCTATGCGTCAATGCAGTTAGAAGCCTGGCAATTTTACTTGAGCCCTACTTACCCTTCTCTGCTCAGAAAATCTGGCGACAGATGAACTTGGAGGGAAATGTGTCGGACCAAACCTGGAATACAGCGCAAGAGCTGAAGGTTTCCGGTGGCCATAAGATCAATAGGCCAAAGACGCTCTTTGAGAAAGTGCAGAACGCTCAAAAACAATGAAAGCTTAGCACTTTTTCAGTAGCAGTCGTTCAATCGCGAGCTTGAGTGTAGTGAAGACCCGATCCGGGTTCATTTGATCAACATCCAGAATCAGGTCGAAAGGGGAGAAATCTTCTCCCAGCAAGAATCCGTATAGCCCCTTGAATAGTTGCTTGGTCTTAGCATCCTTCTGCTTCAATGCTTGAACTGCAGCTTTCATACCTATTTTGTCTCGCTTTGAGATCCTAGTCGCCCTTCTTTCAGGAGAGGCTTCAAGCCATATTTTGAAGCCTGTGTTAAGTAGCCAAGGCATAGTCCAGCTGTCTAGGACCACGCCGCCAAGCTTCGCGAACTCTAGGAGTCTGTCGTCAACTCTTTTGTCGTATGAACTGTCATGTGTCCGCTCTTCAAGAAACCTGATTCCTTCATCGCTCTCCCACCAACCGACCTCGGATGGTTTGTATCCAGCTTGGGATGCAAGTGTCTTGAGAGCATCTCCCCCGGAGAAGTAGCGCAAGTTGAAGCTCTTCGCAATTTTCCTTGCTACAGTGCTCTTACCGCATCCACTCAATCCTGAAACGCAAAGGACGACGGTTTTCGTGTTTCTGGGTTTCACAACTTCTGAGTTTGAACTCTTCAAGTTCAGAGTTCCCGTGTGGCTTGCCTTATGGATTTCCGTAGACAGGCGTGGCATACATTGCTCCCGTAGATGCGACTGACACGTTTCTGGCTACGGGTAAGTTTTCGAATCTTTGAGTTCGATGTCCGCGCGCGTTTGCCTCCACAGATTCGGCATTTTAAGGCGGCAACTCTCTCTTTCATGTAGGAGATTTTGCGCCTGCCTCCGGGTAGAGTTTGGCTTTTTCGCTTCCTGCTTCTGGTTCGAAGAGCTGGTCTGGGCATTTCAATTCATCGATCCTATTCCGACACCTAGGGCTCTAGAGAACACTGTGCTGAAGAATAATGAGCACAGGAGGTACCAATAGACTATGGAGAGCGGTCCAAAGCCTGGGAGGTACGCGACTGGTTCAGTGTATATACCCCAGAGTAGCTGCCACATTAGGATGAAGGGGATAAAGAAGAGCAGGGAGATTTTCATCGACTGCCAAGACATCTTCTGTTGAAGCTTCATTATCCTGCTTCTCTGCTTCTCAACCTTCGCGAGACGCTTCTTGTCCTTGCTCTTCTGGGCTTCTTTGAATTCGTCCATCCACTTCTTGACCTCCTTCCTCTGAGCAGCAAGCTTCTTCGGGTTGCTCAACAGGCGATTCACGGATGAAGTGAGAAGTGTGAGAGATATGCAAAGCAGGAGGATGAATAGGGTTGAAGTTGGAGCTTCAGGTGCAAGCAACGAGTCTAGAAATAGTTGTATCATGCCTTCTCCGCTTCCACAAGCTTAAACGTGTAATGACGCATGAATATTCCTCTTGGCTTTTAACAGTTTCTTTCTAGCCACCTAAGAATCGGCGGAATGCCGGATACATCTCTGAGACGCGTTCTTGCATCAGTTGCTGATAGTATTGATAGATTATTCCGACAGAGAGGAGTACGCCCATTCCAGTTCCGAAGACGCCGAAGAAATCTGCGACAGCAGCGATCAAGCCTACGACTATGCCTCCAAGGATCGTGACTGGAGGAATATACCTTCTAAGCAGCATCTCAATAGAGCGCGCTGATCGTCTATACCCTGGAATGTGCATTCCCGAATCCACCAGTTGTTTGGCGACTGTTGACGCCCCCAACCCACCGACTTCCAGCCAAGTTAAAGAGAAGATGACGCAGAACAGAACCATTAGCCCGGCAAAGATTAGCGCTCTCGCTGGGTTTAAAGCAACATCCAAAATACTCCGCGGTGCTGTCACAAAATAAACTAAGCCACCAATAGGTGACGGTTGCGGAGGATCACCTACCCATGCGTATTGACCCAGAAGGCTCAGGAAGAAGTTGCTGTTGTTCTGGTTGAGATTGCTCCATAATATCTGGGAGAAGAAGTAGACATTGGCAAAGAGAGCAGATGTGAAGATCACCGGCAGGTTCGAAACGTAGAGAAGTTTGATTGGGTACCTACCCCGATAGCCACGGTAATCAGCGTGAGAGATAGGGAGTTCAACTCGGATTCCTTCCACGTATATTACGATGAGGAAGACCGCGATGGTGGTAAAGAATCCTAGAAGCGACGGAAGGTTCTGTCCTCGAATGAACGCGTTATCAACCGCTGGTATGAGATAGGGAAGAGTCCCAGTAGTAACATTACGAGGCACATGTTCTAAGGCAATTGAGAAAACGGGTTGACCGAGTGTGATCGTCTGAATCAAGGCTGGAAACACACCATAGCTCTTCCCGTCAGCCAATCCAGGCGTGATAGCTAGACTGTCCCACATTATTCTTTGTGCTACTCCTGCCATGATGAAGAGACTGATGCCGCTGCCTATCCCCCAACCTTTCTGGATCATTTCATCCAGTAACATGATTACTATTCCCGCTGCCAGCAGTTGGAAGAAGATGATGACGCTTGTTGGTCCAGGTAGTGTTCCATAGACTCCTCCTATGATATAGGCGAAGGCCTGTACCCCTGTTAGCAGGATGGAGAAGAACTTGCTGGCAGTTGTGAAGAGAGCTCTGTCCTCCGGGTTTGACATATCAATGCCGATCATTCCTGAGCCGGCTAGAAGCTGAAGAATCAGACCGGCTGTGACTATTGGTCCTATTCCAAGTTCAAGGAGGGTTCCTCTATTTGATGCGAAAATTACTCGAAGGTAGCTCATTTCGAAGCCGCTTTCTCCGGCTTGAAGACCATACAGGGGGATTTCAGCCATGACGAGGTAGATGACCAAAGCTAGTGCGGTCCAGAGTATCTTGGAATTAAACCCGACGCGTCTCTCAGGAGGCTTTGCTTCCGGTAGGAACCGCGACATGGGCTTGAATATTCCAAGGAACCGTCCCGCCATCTTTCTCTCTTTCCTAGGTTTCTTTCGCCTTGGAGTGACTCGCTATGGGCTCCTCTTTGGATTCCAAAGCAATCTGGCTTGGGGATTTCAGTTTGCCGCCAGCTTCTTCGATTTTTCTAGCAGCAGATTTTGAGTACGATGAAGCTTCTATCGAGAAAGATGTCTCTATTCTTCCGGATCCCAACAGCTTGCTGTAGCCGAGTTCGATGAGGTTCAGGAAAGGCAGTCCTTCTTGCGCCTTCATCTTCTTCTGAGCCCTGAGCTTTGCTTCCAGCTCTTCCAATTCACCAACGTTGATTGATCGTACTCTCTTTTGTCGGTGAGAATGGAAGCCTTTCTTAGTAAAGTAATCTGGCTCATATCTAAGAACCCAGGACGCGAGGTGTTTGCGGCGACCTGCTTTTCCGTGACCTCCCCTTTGACCTACACCTCTATGCTGACCTGTTACACCATAACCAACGGTTCTGGAACCTCGTGTCTTGCGTGTTTTTCGGAGTTTATGAGGCATGTTTCTTACCTTGCTTCAACTGTTCTGCGGGTTGCTAGATCATTTTCTCAACGAGTTCGTTGATGGTTTCGCCTCGATATCCAGTAACTCCGCCTTGTGAGTGTTTCTTCTTCACTTTGGCTTTGTATCCCTTTCGAGGAGGATGCGCTCGAAAGACTGGTTTGATGGTGCCTAGATGCCGGAAGTCTACTTCTAGGTTGTAGAGGGCTTCTGCCAGTTCTTCCAGTGTCTTGAATCCGATCTTATCGAGATGGGAGTCGTTGAGCTGTTCTCCTCCCGTCACTTTTCCCCGTTTCTTCAGTAGTCTCAGAAGGGTTTCTTTTGAGATCTCACCCCAAGTAACGAAATTCTCTGCTTTCTTGAGCATGCCATTGAAACTCGGTCGATCGTCCACGAGTGTAATGTGGCAGTTTTTGTGTAGTCGAAGGATCTTCAGAGTCTTCCTTATATCAGGAGATGATTCACCTAAGCCTCTGACTCGAATGACCGCTAGGCATCGTCCATTAGGCACCTATCTCACCCAGTCTTCAGGCGTCACAAGGCTGTGTGTTTTCTTCAATGCGTCCAAGACAGCGTATGAAAAAGATGGCACTGTCCTTGTTGACCCGAAGCTTTTTGTCCAACAATCCCGTATTCCTGCAAGTCTCAGGATCAGCTTCGCTGGCTCGTTTGCCACGAGGCCAAGACCTCTGGGGCCTGGAATTAAATCAACCTTTACGCCTCCATGTTTCCCTCTTGTTCGAAAGAGCAACGAATGTGGTCTTCCGCATCCGCATTCCCAGCTTCCGCAGCCTCGACGGACAATGGAAATGTTCAGTCTTGCGTTGGTAGCTGCTTTTTCAATTGCTGTTCTGACTTGTCTGGACTTTCCCGAGCCTAATCCAATATAGCCATTGCCGTTGCCAACAGCTACTTCAGCTTTGAACCTTGATCTTTCTCCTGCGTCAGTCTGCTTCTGCACCAGGTTTATGTTGATGACTTCCTCCTGCAGGTCAGGCAAAAGGACTTCTACGATCTCCGATTCACGAATCCGAAGCCCTTCAGCGAACACGTCTTCCATGGAAGAGATGCGTCCTTCTTGAATCATTTTCCCAACATGGGTCTTTGGCTCCCAAGTTTCTGCTACATTTCTCCTTCGAGGTGGACGCCTTGTCTGGCGCCGACTTCTACGACGTCTCATATCAACTTCACTTCTTCTTTTTCCTTCTAGTCTTTCGACCATCCTTTTTACGTGGACGTGTGACCTTGCGCGGTTTTGACGCCATTGCTTTTCTCACGGTTTCGAAGTGTTCCTCAAGCTTCTCCGGCTCAAGGTTTCTTTTCAAGTATCCAGAGAAGGTTTTTTCATAGAGTTCCATGTTTGAGGAAGCCAGACTTTTAGCGTAGTCGGATATATGCTTTCCTTTCAATCTTGCTTCATCAGGAATTTTCTTTTGGTCAACTGGTATGTTTACACCAGCATCCATAATTCCTTTTAGGGAAGCAAAGACACGAGCCCCCTCTGTAGGCTGGTGCATGCCTATGTCAGGAACTGCTCGAGCCACCTTTCTCTCAGTTGCCCTTGTGCCACACAGCAGTCCGGTAAGGTAGGCTGCTGATAGATTTCCGCAGGATGCCTTCCAACCGTAGGCTTTTAACTGTATCGAGTTTCCCGACGCGATAATCACATCACCTGTGAGTGTTGCTTCAATGATCTGAACATTTGTGTGCATTAGCGATGCTCTTATCACAGCTCTCGGTTGTCTTGAGATCAACAGTGCTCTCCGTGCTTTATAGTCTGTTTTTCCTTCTCTTCTTCGGCGGAACGGAACACAATATGATGGACCTCGAGCCATCATCGTGTCCTCCAAACCCGTGTAGTCTTTAATCGTCGTTCAAGCTCGCTTGTTGAGGCGAAGGCGCCACTTCCTGCCTTGTTGTAGAATTGACGATAGGTCTTTTTTGTGATGATACGCTTTTCTTTCAACTCTCTAAGTCGTCGTCTAAGGGTTCGAATCCGCCCCATCCAAACGGTCTTCTTTGAAATACGCCGTTTGCTTCTCTTTCCTTGGCCTCTTCGAAGCCCTCTTTTTCGCTTAGCGTGTTTGACTCGAGTACGTGATCTGCTTACACCCTTTTCAGGCAATCGCCGAATGGCATTTTCATGTATAAGTCTTCTTACCTCTTCTCGGGTTATCGCTGCTTCGATATCAATCATCCTTTCCGGATCGAGCCAGACTCTATTCTGACCCGCTTTCAGTATCTCCGCAGCCAAGCGACGTTGGCTCTTCAAACTCATTGACTACCGCCTTCCGCTGTTTTAGCGTTTGAGATGGACCGTTCTTCTTCGACAGGTTGTTCTGGGAGTTCTTCGACTGCCTCTTCAAACGCTTCTCCGACTTCTTCTTCCAATCCTTCTGGCTCAATCTCCTCTGTCCCCTCGTCAATCTTTTCTTCTCTAGTCACCAGTGGGTTTACGATGTAAAGACTTCTCTGTCTAGCCAAAGAGGCGATCTGGATTTTCTTCCTTGTTCCTACTGCTCCTGCGATTCGGATTGCCTGTGTTTTAGGATCCACACCTGAGACTTCATCGGGATTGTGGACAAGAACCTCTCTGTATCCACTCGGATGGAGGCCTCTTGCGATTCTAGGTCCGCGATAGCCAACATTTACTTTTTTGGGCCACCCCTTCACCCTGCGTCGTACTTTGTTGTCGAGTCCTCTGGGTTTTCTCCAACTTTCTTTCAGTTTCTTGAATCGCCAGCTTTCATGACGTCTGAACCGTGGATGATGTGCCTTCACGGTTCTACGAAGCTTCACTTTTCGGAGTCTGTCTCGCTTTTCGGAAGCGGGTTGAGATTGGTCGAGTGTTTCAGTCAAGTTCCCATTCCCTCACGTCGCTCGTACACATATATGCCATCGAGAAACACTCGTGGATCTTTATTCTTCACTTTTGTCGCTTGTTCTATGTTCGCTGCGGTTTGGCTTACACCCTCAAGGTCTATGCCTTGTACGATTATGTCATCAGATTTCACAGTTACCCTTGCGTTGCTTACGACGTTAGCTGATCGAGGGCTTCGTTCGCCAGTGAAGTTCTCAATTCTTATCTTGTCTCCTTCGACCTTAACCGTTATGGGGAAGTGAGAAAAGACTATTTTGAGTTTGTATGTGAACCCCGCTGTTACACCTTTTATCATGTTATGAATGTGAGAACTGACGGTTCCTACAGTTGCTGCTTCCTTCTTTCGAGGCCATTCTGCCCGAATTCTGATCAGCTGCGCTTTTTTCTCAAGTGTTAAGGGTGCGTGAGAGAAGTCTCTGGTCAGTGATCCATTCTCACCTGTCACTGTAAGTCGTCTCCCTTCAAGCTTGACATCCACGCCTTCAGGGATCTCGACGAGTCGTTCGACTTCTAAGAGGCTCAACAGGCTATCTCCTAGTAGACGTAGGCTAACAGACGACCTCCGATTTTCTCTTTCCTCGCTTCTCTGTGGGAGGTCACCCCTTTTGAAGTCGAGATAATGAGGATTCCTATCTCCTTTGATGGTAGGAAGTTTCCCTCCCATTCCTTAAATTGGTCTATGCGTATTGGGAATCGGGGTCGTATAGCCCCGCATTTGTTGATTCTTCCGAGGAGTTGAACCTTGAATTTGCCAGATCGGCCATCGTCAATGAATTCGAATTCGCCTATGTATCCGTTCAGTTGCATCACCCTTAGAGCTTTGCCAAGCAGTTTCGAAGCGGGGGCGATGATGCACTCTCGTTTCAGGCGCATCTCGTTGTTAATTATCGTAGTCATTCCATTTGCGATAGTGTCGGTCATGGTTCTCTGCGTCCTTTTCACTCGTATTTTCGGAAGCCTAAGTCCTTTGCTATCTCCCTAAAGCAATGTCGGCAGATATATAGGTTGTAGCGTCGGATTACTGATCCATAGGACCCGCATCTTCTGCAAGGTCTACTGCCTTTTCCGAATTTTCGTTCTCTGGGCGGTTTCTGTTTTCCCATTCGCTTGCACCTTAGATGACTTCAGCTCCTATTTCATTCTTTACGAAGGCTACTGCTTCGTTGAGTGTTAAGCATTGTCTTGAGCCTATTTTTGACCTTGCTCTTTTCCGCTCTTTCACGCGGTAGCCAGCGCGACTCAGAGTAACTGAGACGTCCATTCCAAAGATGCCCAGTTCCGGAACATATTTCGTTCCTGGAATCTCAATGTGTTCTTTCACCCCGAAAGAGAAGTTCCCAAATTGGTCAAAGTGCCTCTGCGGCAATCTGCCATCTGTTGCTTGGAGAACTTTCGTTAAGAATTCATGTGCCTTTTTCTTTCTTAGGGTGACTTTGCAGGCGATGCTTTCACCTTTTCTTATGTCGAAGTTTCTGATTGTTTTCTTCGCTTTCAGCCTGACTGGTTTCTGGTTAGTCAGATCCTTCAGTACCGTTATGGCTTTCTCAAGTGGGGCTCCAGATTTTCCGACGCAGATGTTGACTGTGACTTTTCTGATCTTTGGTGTGAGCATGGGGTTCTTATCGGGTTTAGTGGGTTTAGGGGCCGTTTTTTTCGGAGATTCTTTCTCTGTTTTTTTTCTCTGAGTCGAGTCTGTTGGCAATCTTTTCATGCTCCAGGTATGGATATTGCTGGTTTCGGATTGCCTACGACGAATATGTAGTCAAGAATTGTTTGAACGCGTTTTCCATGTGTGTCCATTGTCGCAAGGAGTTGGCGCTTCTTCTTCCCAGGAATGTCTTCGATGTCTTCTATTGTTCCATAAATTCCCCTGTTCTTACCACCAGTAATGAAGGCGGATGCCCCTTTTCCGAGTCTGATGTGTTCCGTAATTTCACCATCTCTGGCGAGTCTGAGTACGTCAAGGGTCTTGTAGGAATCTTCAGTGGGCTTCTTTGGATCCGAGATTTTCACGGTTCGGTTAGTGCCATCATGTAAGTTGAGTTGGACATTGCCTCCAGGAATGGTCGACTTTTTTTCGATTCTGCGAAGATTATAGTCAGCTTCATCTCCTTTTATACGATGTAGGGTGAGCCCTCCTTTGTGGGGTAACAGGCGGTATGTAGCGTCTGAATCTGGGAATTCGATGATGTCCATTAACCCCACTGGGAATGCCACTTTTCTGCGGATTCGCCCGTTAACTTGGACGCGTCCTTCGGAGATGATTGTTCTTGCTTCTTTCGCTGTCTTCGCTAAGTTCAGGATATCTCTCACGATTATGGTCAATGGGAGGCAGTGTTGAAGAGTGTGTGGACCTGTTTTTGGTTTGACAGTCCATGTGCGCTCTTTGCGATGTATTGGCCAGAACTTGGGGGCAGGTTTTCGCTTAAGATGCTTGCTTCCGCCTTTCTTTGTCATGTCACTCATCTTCCTTTTTAGCAGTCGGTTTCTTCTGTACCCGTCGGGTTCGTTTCGCACGTTTTGGGCTGCCGTCGACCTTCTTTAATGCCGAAGGCGCTGATTTTTTCTTCTTCTTTGGCTTCGCTGCTTTTTTCTCTGAAGCCTCTTTCGTTTTGATGGTTGACTGCGGGAGCTGCGACACTCCTTTCCGCTTGAGCGTTTCTCTTCGCCATTTATCGTCTAGGTTCAGGTTAGTGATCAGTACCTTTGAGGGGTGGATTGGGATTGGAATTGTTGTCCCATCGACTTTCTCTCTGGTAACGCCTTCGATGAATATTCTGAATTGTTTTCTGTCAATTCTGGTGATTTTACCTTCGAATCCACGTCGGTCTCCTCTGGTGACGCGTACGGTGTCCCCCATTCTTACAGGAATGGAGCCAGCATCATGGCGCTTGCGCAGATCAGCAGAGAGAGGGGCTGAAAAGTGTCTGTGACGTCTGTGTGCAGGAGCCTGAAACAGCCTTCTGCGCTGTGTTCCGGGTTTGGTATAACGCATGAAAATCCCTTCATAAGATTGTGCTTGAGGCGCTGGCTATTCGTGGCCACCGTTCCGCTGCCTCCTTTGCTACAGGTCCTCTGATCTCTGTGCCCTTCATTTCTCCTTCTTCTGTTACGATGACTGCAGCATTGTCTTCAAACTCCACCCAGATGCCATCTGCACGTCGAAAGGGCATCCTTTGACGAACCACGACAGCCCTAAAGAGTTTTCTACGCATGTCAGGTGTCCCTTTACGAACTGAGGTCATGATTAAATCGCCGACGCCAGCAGAGGGAAGACGTCGAAGACGACCTTTATATCCCATAGCCTGAACCAGTCTAAGCTCTCTTGCGCCAGAGTTGTCTGCGCATTTCAAGACGGTTCTGGTTTGGACACCCCTTGAAACTTTCGGTCTCTGACCGCCCACGGCTCTCGCAAAGAGAGCTCTAGGTCTCGCTCTTGCTGCCAACTACTTTCCCTCCAGCTTCTCAACAACGACGAAACTCACCGTCTTACTGATAGGGCGGCACTCTGCGATTTTTACTTTTTCTCCCTCTTCAGCATTGATGCATGGAGGATTGTGAGCAGGGATGCGGTCGTGTCTTCTTTCATATCGTCGGTATTTGCGGATATAGTGGAGATAGTTCCGTCGAATGATGACGGTTTTTTCCATCTTCGCGCTGACGATGGTACCCTCTAGGAGACGACCTCTCACAGGGAGAGTTCCATGGAAGGGGCATATTGGGTCAGTGCAAGTTCTTCTTGGTTTTTTCAGTGAGAGTGCCATTTCACCAGACTCTTCCGATCAGCTTTTTCACGCGCTCTTCTGGTCTGCCAAGCAGGATCTTTCCATCAAATTCAACTACGGTGGAATCAGGAAACTCGAAGTGAAATGTGGTGTGATTCTTGGCAATAGTCTTCTTCTCGCCACCTTTTGATATAACAAAGGTACTTTTTGTCTCGTCGATCACTCTTCCCTCAATGCCTATTTGACTGGGATTCCGGGAGTATGTGATCTTCGCATTTAAACCGTGAAATATGAATCGGCGAATTTCGGGGGAAACTCTCATTTCTTCTCCGCCTCTGTATTTATCGTCTGCATCGATTCTCTTTCCACTGTTAGGATTCGAGCAATGGCCTTGCGCAGTTCCCTAATACGCGCAGTGTCCTCAATGGCGCCACCAGCTTTCGTCATGGTTCTTAGTCGAACCAGCTCAGTCCTCAGTTCAGTCACTCTCTTCGCCCTTTCTGCTGAAGACATTCTGCGAATATCTTTCAACCTCACAATCGGCACTATGCTTCTGCCTCCTTCTTCGCTTCCTCAACCGCCGGTTCA
>JAGLZJ010000030.1 GCA_023131555.1 Candidatus Bathyarchaeota archaeon
TGCGGGGTTGCAATGAGTATTGCGGGGAGTAGCAGACCAAGCAGCGGGGCGGAACACTCGTTCAGCCACGCCTTGGACGTTGTGGCTGCCAAACCTGCAATGCATGGGGAACAGGTAGGAGTTGGAACCATAATGATGGCTTACTTGCACGAACTCAATTGGAAAGGAATAAAGTCAAAGCTACAGAGGGTTGGTGCCCCTGCCACATCCTACGAACTCGGAGTAGAACCTGAAGAAGTAATTCAGTCTCTGCTCAAGGCAAACACCATAAGGCCGGAACGCTTCACAATCCTTTCTGAGAAGAACCTGAACTATGAGACCGCTCAAGTCTTAGCGCAGAAGACAGGCGTGATTTAATTTACTGCTTTTCGTGCGCTTTGGTTATGACGAGTGAATTGCTACTCAGACGAGTTCACTCTTTTGCCCCAAAAGCAAAGGCCTCTATGAATTCCACCTTTGAGATACGTGGAACCGTTTTTCGAATGTCTTCAGCGATGCCTCTCTTCGCCAGCTGAATGCCCTCTATGTAGAAAGCTTCTTCTGGAAGTTCAATCGAGACACTTGTCCTTGTTGGTTGAATATTGAACTTCGAAACCTCCACTGCCGGGATCCTTCTGTGAATCAAGGCCATGAATCTCTCTGCTCGAGTTCGAAGTTTCTTGACTGCTGTGACAGCGTAGACTAGGGTTTTACCAGCTAGGGGTGGGTTGAAGTCGAGTTGTACTCTGCCTCCGCCGACAGCTCTGACTGTTGCCAGTTTCCTGTCGTATTCAACCTGCATTCCGAGTCTGGGGGCTATACCCTTCTCTCGAAGCTTTCTGAGAGATATCATTTTCACTTTTTCTGGGTTGCGTGGACCGAAGGCCTCTGCTGGGCTGATCTCAATCGTTTCAGGCTTCTTCAAACTTAGCTTAGTTAAGCTTTCATCTAGAGCTTTCAGAACCCACCCTTCTCCGACAACAACCAGCTTCGGCTCGTAGACCTCCCGCAGTTCAAGCCTCTCTTTTCTGGCAATATCCTCCTTGGTTGTGTCGAAGACCTTCCCAGTCTCTTTCACTTCAGCGACATAGTCTATTAGAAGAAAGTCTCCCTTCTTGAATGCCATTTTTGAATTCTTCTCCTTTTACTTCACACACTTAATTCAATGTTCTCGTACAGACCTTGTACACGTTAAGGGTGTAATATTAGCGATTATTCTATTATTTCTTTCATCTGCTCAGCAGCTCTCTCGGGTGACATTGTGTTTATGTGGATTCCCGTGCTCTTCTCAAAACCAGCCCAGATTGTGAGTTTTGGATATACCTCTAGATGCCAGTGGTAAGGTTCGTGGGTGTTTTCGTGGGGTGTGATGTGAAAAGCGAAGTTGTATGGGGGATCATTAAGAAGCTTCCTCAAGGCTCCGAGACAGGTCTTCAATGCATGGGCAAGCGATTCCACATTCTTTTGTTGCAGATTCGAGAGGCTTGCTTGATGCGTTTTTGGGATTATCCAGAATTCGAAAGGGTGGATTGCAGCCCAGGGTGCAAACGCAAGGTATTCCGGATTCTCCCAGATCATGCGTGGTCCTTTCGACTCCTTTCCCACAATCTCGCAGAAGACGCATTCCCCGTGTTTCTGGTGGAATTCCATGCTGGAGCTAAGTTCTTCAGTGAGTACTGTTGGCACAATCGGTGTTGCGATTATCTGGCTGTGAGCATGGGACAAGGAGGCTCCTGCTTCTGAGCCATGATTTCTGAAGATTGATACGTATTTCACGAAAGGTGTGGAGGAGAATGCTTTAAGGCGGTCGATGTATCCGTTGATCACGTGGGTCAACTGCGGAATCCTTGCCTCTGCTGGGTGTTCATTGTGATTAGGTGATTCGATGAGTACTTCATGGTACCCCACTGCTTTTCCTTCCTCCCAAAGGTCATCCTTCTTGGGTGGAGAAAACGCGGGATACAAGTTGGGCACGCATCGAATTAGCCATTTCCTGTGACGGTGTCCGTTGGTGTCTTTCTCCTTTACTATCCCTTCTTCACTCTGTAGGTAGACAAGTGTGGCTGGTGGTGTTTTTTCCTCGTTTCCCGGGCAGAAGGGACACAAGTCTCCTTCAGCTCTTCGCTTAGTCGCGGTTTCCCGGATGAAGTCAACTGGTCTCCGTTGCCGTTCAGTGGCTATGACGACCCAGCGGTCAAGAATGTAGTCCTTGCGGAAGTCGTTCAGCAATCGACGTCTTCCTAAACAGACGCTGGTGTTTGTTTTTTCTGTTTCTCTCCCACGAGCTCTTCATAGATCTTTAATGTTTTCTCTGAGATTTTCTGCCAGGTGAACTCTGCTAGGACACGTTTTCTACCGTTCCTGCCTAACGCCTGCTTTCTCTCCTCGTTTTGCAGGCAGCTGACGATCCCCCAGGCAATGTCCACGGGGTCGTTTGGGTTGACGTGGAATCCGCATTGGTCTTCTCCGTCAGCTATCACGATTTCTCTCATTCCGCTGACTCCGCTTGCACCTACGACAATAGGCTTCTCCATGCTCATGGCTTCCAATGCGACGATTCCAAATGGTTCGTACAGGCTGGGGAAGACTGCTATGTCGGTGGCAGCATAATGAGCTATCCGTTCTTCTTCGGGCACAAATTCGAAGAGGAACTTTACTGAGTCTTCAAGTCCAAGCCCCTTGACCATGTTTTTCAAATGCTCATCCATGTCACCTAGCCCCACAATTACTAGTTTCGCGTTGGGCACCTTCTGTAGGACGTGAGGCATAGCCATTATCAGCTTGTCAACTCCCTTGACCAAAACCAGTCGACCTATGAAAAGGATCATCAGTTCTCCGTCAGCTATACCATATTTCTGCCGAATCTCTCGGCGCTTGTTCTCGTCGACCTGTTCAAGGTTGTATTTTTCGGGGTCAACTCCATTGTAACACACCTTGATTTTTTCTTTGGGGAACCCTAGTTCTATGAGTTCACCTTTCATTGCGTTTGAGACAGTTATCACCAAATCCGCCATCTGGCCTCCACGGTGCTCAATGCTGCTTACGACTTCTGATCCATTGCCTAATGTGCGTCCTTTCTCTGTTGAATGAACGTGGAAAACTAAGGGAAGCCCCAGTTCTCTCTTAGTTGTGATGCCTGCTATTACGGAGAGCCAGTCATGTGCAACCAGCAGATCAAATTTAAAATCCTCTTTCCTGACAAGCTCATTAACGATTTTAGCGGCACTGAGGTAGTTGTAGACCAGGATCTTAGAAAAGAACTGTATTCCTCTACCCCATTTTCTGACGTCTTCTGCAACTACGTCAGGGAGCGAGTCTGACACGTCTATGTGGAGTGGACGATGGATCTCGATTCCTCTCCATATCTCTCTCGTAGGAAGAGCCCCCTTATCATCATTCATGGTAAAGACTGAGACATCATGCTCCTGCATTACAAACTTCCTAGTAATCTCAGCAGTATAGGTTCCCAAACCGCCAACTATCTTAGGCGGGTACTCGTAGACTAATACAGAAAGTCTCATTTCATTCCCCTTCGATCTTCATCTTGACGATTGTGCGCGCGGAAACAGCTAATGAGTAGAAGGACTGAGCTAATCTTTAAACTTAGGGTTTGATCTTGTAGGCTTCCTTGATCACAGTCTGCAGTATCTCATGATGCTTCTTTTCGTCGTCTGCTATGTGCTTCAGCAGCAGTCGAATTCCTTCATCCTTCGCTTCTTTGAGTTCTTTCTCGATGTGTTCCATCATTGCTGTCTCGGTTTTTACATGATTCTCCAGCTTTCTTCTGACCACCATTTTGTCCACATAACTGTCTTGGAGAGTGTCCCAGAGCGGTTTGCTTTCTCCTTTCTTGACTGTCTGCAGTATCCCTTCTATTATTAGGGCATGTTTCTCGGAGTCCTTCTTCGTTTCCAGCAGAAGCAATCTGGCAGCCACGTTATGTACACTTTCTATCTCCGAATCTACCGCTACGACAAAGTTCTTCTCGATTTGCAGCTGTTCCTTCAGGAGTTCTACAAGTGTTTGCTCAGTCAATTGTGTATTCCCTCGCTTGCTGTTCTACTGAACTCAGTATTGCCACATTTAAGTTTTCTATTCTATGGGAATTATGTTGGTTTGAAGCGGTCTTTCAGTGTTTTCAGGATTTCGGGAAGCGTTGTGTATTCCATGGATTCTTCGCTTAACCTGGCGGGTTGGAACTCTCCCATTCGGCGAAAGACCGTTGCCATTTTTACGGCTTCTTGACGTGCCAAATCAAACGCTGGATCGTCAAACATGTCTGCAACCATAGGGATATTGTTCTTGTCGCTTGCGATTCTGCCGTTGCAGATCTGAAATCCGAGTGCAACCATTCTTGGTGGACCGTCGAAAGCGGTGCATTTGCTGTCTCTCAAGCTGACTGGCATTAGTGGTCCCCAGTGGCTACCCCGCATCCATCCCTCAACGAAGTAGGTGTGAAGAAACGGAGCGAGTATTTCGCCTACAGCAGGTAGTCCGTGTTGGGCTCTGACAACTGCAACTGGGTCATCTTTTCCTATGTATTTGCCCGCTAACAGTGATAGTTTGGTTGTGCTGGTTACCGTGCACAGCTGATCATCTGTAGCTCGCCAGATCCTTGAAATACTGTATCGGCTAACTGTTCCGATTAAGCCAATCAGTTTGTACATTTCCTCGGGGCACTGCAGCACTACCCTCTTGTTAAGCTTCGAATCTAGGACCTCGAATTTGAAGCCATCCTGCATGGCTGAATCGATCACTAGCCCTGCAGTGTTCATTGGGTCGGCGAATATGCGGAATAAGGGGTAGTTGAAGGCTCCTGGTGACGTTTTGTCAGCGGCAAAGACGATAATCGGGTCCGATCTCCTCTCTTCAATCTCCATTTCTGCGACTCCGGGACCCATACCGCGGATGTTTCCGCTGAATGCGTTTTTAAGCATGTCTTGCCCAGCGCCATAAAGCTTGAGTTCTTTTGCTTTTTCAGTGGCTTCTTGGAAGGTCTTCCAGGCTAGTGCATGGATCTCTCTGCTTCTTTCACCTCTATCATGGACCATCAGTAGCTCAAGGTCGTCTCCAGCATGGAAGACCTTGAAACTGCTTATCAGCCCTTCATCCACTGCTCTGCTCAGGTTGCCCTCTGCGATTTCCAGCAGCGGTGCTGGTACGATGTGGTGTCCTACAAGGGAGCCCACATCAGCCTTGATTACTGAGATCGTCGTCTTCATCAAAGTACCTCCAGTTTCTGCTGGGTTAACCTACTCTGAGTTTCTATTCTTAAGCCTTTTCAGGACTGACCAGCAAAAACTTACATTTATGTTCTATGATACTAGGACTTCAGAAATGCAATGAGTAAGCTCTCAACAATCTCAGCTAAGATTCCTGACGACATCTACAGAGAATTTAAGCTCAGAGTTTCTGTAGGAAAACGGAGTGCTTTCATCAGAGACGCAATTTTTGAGAAGCTCCAGAAGACGCCTAGACCCGAGAAGCTGCTGGAAGTAGAAGACCGTGTCCGCAGACTTGAAGTTGGGCTCTCAGAGATCAAGAAATCCTTAACGAAGCTAGAGGTCTTAACATTTGACCGAGATCAGATCAACCTCTATGCCTTCTGCATCGACACGTTGGATCAGAAGATTGTGGACTACCTTCTACACTCCAATGGTGCTACAACCTCCGAATTGGCTGGTAAACTCAACACAAATCGATGGCTTGTTCTTAACAGGCTTCGTCGGATTCAGAAAACATCAGCAGAACAACTGGGGAAAGCAGTGGTCCAATACTATTCAGGAATCAAGAGGGGCAAGAAGAGAGCTTGGTGGTTAGAGGAAGAGCTAGTGGAGAGTCAGCAATCGCCTTCACTTCAACAGGGCCCGTAGCTCAGCCAGGATAGGGCACCGAAGGACTGCCTGCAAGCAGCTACTGTGTAAGCCTCCGGTCTACTTGAAGGGTGAAAGCCGGAGATCTGGGGTTCAAATCCCCACGGGCCCGCCAACAGCATATTCGAGCGTTGCTTGGGTGTCGAGCGATCTGTCGAGAACAAGAATATTCTGCTGGTCGAAGGCACCGATTTATTCTGTGTTGTTATCTTGTCAGTTAGATGTGAAAGGCAATGTCTCGTAGGCAACTGCAGTTCCGTTTCGTTTTTCCCCCTATTTATGGCGTTTATGATACTGGCGAGAGTACAATCTACGTTTTTGGCGATCACGACGGAAACATCGAAGATATTCTGGGTCATGAAACTCTGCACTGGGCAGTTCAGAGAGTTGCAGGCAAGAAGGCAAGCTTAGCCTTGGACTACGTTCCCTCGCAGTCGTTGAGAATATAGTATCGCTCCACCTTTGCTCAGTCAAGTTTCTCTGTAACAGTTTATTAGCTACTTCAAGGAGATGTTTTGCCGCTTAAAAGTGGCGTCGTAAGACGGAGTCAGCAAAAGCTGTCTGTGGTTGTTGCATGGTTTCAACTAATCCATTTGGTGAGTTCAGAGTAGCTTGCGAAGTGGCTCTCAGAAAGGCTTTGAGCGAACTTCATCCAGAAGCAACCGACCGATCTCTGCTTTTAAATGAGCCTCCGAACCGGAGTTTCGGAGAACTATCATCAAACGTTATGCTTGAGCTCGCTCAATCTCGCTCTCAAGATACCCCGAAGAAACTTGCTGATCAACTAGTCCCGCTCATTCACGCAGACGGGGTTCCTGCCATAAGAGCAGTGAAGACTGCTGGAGCTGGATACATCAATTTCTACGCAGATTTCACCGAATTGTCAAGGATGACGATCGACTCAATCCGTAGCCTAGACTCACGTTACGGCTCTGTAAGAACCGAGAAACCGATGAGCATCATTGTTGAGCATACGAGCGCGAACCCCATTTCTCCTATCCACATTGGGCAAGCGAGAAACCCCATCCTTGGAGACGCATTAGCACGCGTTCTTGAAGCCCGCGGACACAGGGTGTCTCGCCATTTCTACATCGATGACGTTGGACGACAGGTAGCAGTGGCAGCCTTCGGGTACAGGCTCATAGAGAAACCAAGCCCAATGGATGAGAAGCCAGACCATTACATTGGAACAATCTACACGATTACAAGTTGCATTGTTGAGATTAGCAGACTCAAAAGGGCACTCCAGCAGGCAGAGACCCTCTCGCCGGAAAAGACTATGCAACTCAAGTCTAGCTTAAGAGAATGGAACCAGGTAGCAGATGAGTTCCGAAAGAAGCACCCTCGTCTCTTCAAGCTTCTGCTTCACCAACTCCCCCTCGATGAAGACGTGGAAGCAAGAATTAACGCTTTGAACCGAGCCTATGAAGCTGGTGAACCAGAAGCAAAGAGGCTTATCCGTGAGACTTGTGGCTTATCAATGCAGGGTTTAAAAGAAACCCTCTCTCGCGTAGGAGTCTGCTTTAACTCCTGGGATTGGGAAAGCGACCTTGTATGGAACGGTTCAGTGAGAGATGTCCTTGAGAACCTGAAAAAAACTGGCTACGTGTTTTCCGAAGGACCAGTTCTCGAGTTTGATGCCAACAAGGTTGCAGAGGATTTTGAACTGAAAGAAAACCTCGCCGTTAAGAAAGACCATGAGATCCCATCATTAACCTTGGTTAGAGCCGACGGCACTACTCTCTACACAACTCGAGATATCCCATATACTCTCTGGAAATTCAAACAGGCAGAAAAAGTGATCAATGTTGTAGGTGCGGATCAGAAGCTTCCACAGTTGCAGTTGAAACTGGCCCTTTGGGCCTTAGGTAATGAGAAACACGCAAGAAACCTCACTCACTTTGCCTACAGCCTTGTGAACTTACCGGGATACACCATGTCCGGGCGGAGAGGACGATACATAAGCTTTGATGAAGTGGTTGATGAAGCCATAAGAAAAGCCCTTGACGAAGTCGAAAAAAGATCACCCTCCTTGTCCGAAGAAGAAAAAACGAAGATTTCAAGAAATATAGGAATCGGAGCCGTAAAATTCGCCCTTATTGAAGTTGACCCCACAAAACCCGTGGTTTTCACCTGGGACCGAGTGATCAACTTTGAGAGGAATAGCGCTCCCTACATTCAGTACTCCTACGCGCGTGCACGAAGCATCATGAGAAAAGCTGAGAGACGGGTCCTTGAAGCAGATTCCTCTCTGCTGATTGAGCCGGTCGAACAAGATATCATTCTGAAGCTCTCAAAATTCCCAGAGACCGTCATTGATTCCGCGGACAACCTGAAGCCTGATGCAATCGCTGACTACGTAATAGCCTTAGCAGATAGATTCAACAGCTTCTACAATGCCATCCCCGTGCTGAATACATCCTCCGCCTCGTTAAGTGATGCGCGACTGGCACTGGTGGAATCTGTGACCATAGTGTTAAGAAACGCCCTCAGCCTGATTGGAATCGAAGCGCTAGAAAAAATGTGAAGCAGGAACTCCGACACTTCTTGAGCTGACCGACTGACGCATGTGCGTGTAGAGAATCATTGGCTCCTGCTTGCGCATCTGCTTCTCTCTTTTCGATTACGCCTTGGCTAGAAGTGTTGTGAACCTGCTGCTCTCATCCTTTAAAGAGAGAAAAAAGAGGTGAGATATGGA